>CANQSM010000058.1 GCA_947626525.1 uncultured Phocaeicola sp.
GGTTCTTTGTAAAGTTACAAAATATCTATCATATTGGCAAATAATTAGTTGACTAAATTCTGAATATCCCTAATTACGCCCGAACAAGAGATCTGGGTTATTCAACGCTATAACAGATATATACGTGAACACATGGCTAAAGTTGCCAAACTGTTGGATATGGAACAGACACCATCGCCAACTTGGGCAAGACATAGCTTCGCTACCAACCTCAATAATTCGGGAGTCGTACCTTATAAATATATAAGCGACAGCATGGGGCATAGTGGTGGCGGTGACATTACCTCCAATTATATCGGAGCTTACCCTCTTGCGAAGATGCTGGAGTATAATCATTATCTGCTCAATGAGAAGCCCAAAGAGGTTGCTCCAATTGTAGATAAGAAAGCCCTGCTTGAGATGCTGAAAGGCTTGAGCGAGGAGGAACGGATGGAGTTGATGGCTGGTTTGTCTAACTGATATAATCATTTACCGCAAAAATACCAAATGAAACACCCCAATAACACCAAATGAATTACCACAAAAACACCAAATAAAAAGGCTCAAAAATACCAAATGAGTGCTTTGTTTAAGAAAAAAAGAGTATCTTTGCACCATTGATTAACAATGTATTCATATGAAATATCTGCCAAGAGTAGCAGACAAAATGCTACAGGAAAGACTGGAGGCTTTTGGGGCTGTGTTAATAGAGGGTCCAAAATGGACGGGGAAAACAACTACAGCGGAGCAACAAGCCAAAAGCGTAATTAAATTACAAAACCCTGATAAGGTTAATGAATATCTTGCAACAGCCAAGACCAGACCATCATTGCTATTGAAAGGAGAACAACCTCGATTGATAGATGAATGGCAAGATGCTCCTATGCTGTGGGATGCTGTTAGAACGGCAGTTGATGAAACTGGTGGCATTCCAGGACAATATATCTTAACAGGAAGTAATACTGTGGACAAGTCTCAAATAAGACACACAGGAACAGGGCGCATTACAAGAATGAAAATGTACCCAATGAGCCTATGGGAGTCTTTGGAATCTTCTGGAGAAGTATCAATACATGAATTGTTCTATAATCCTAATTATGATATTGATGGAGCGACAAGCAAACTGGATATACCCGAGTTGCTTTATGTCGCTTGTCGTGGCGGTTGGCCAGCTACATTACAAATGAAGCCAAAGGCAGCTATGCTTATAGCAAAAGACTATGTAAACAGTGTTTGTGAATATGATATATCTGCAGTGGATAACAGACAGCGTAATCCTAAAATAGCCAGACAAATTTTAAGGTCATACGCAAGAAATATCAGTACCTTGGCAAAGAAAACCAGCATACTTGCAGATGTTACGGCATCAGAAGATATTACATTAACCATGAATACCTATGATGATTATATTAGTACGTTGGAAAGATTGTTTGTAATCCAAGACATTGACGCATGGTGTCCTGCCATCCGCAGTAAGACATCGTTACGTAGTGCTCCTAAACGCTGTTTCGTTGACCCTTCTATTGCAGTAGCTGCCATGAATATAAGTGTCGAAGAAATGGAAACTCAATTAAAAACATTTGGTTTTATCTTTGAGCAGATGTGCATAAGAGATTTGAAAATTTACACCGCTGATTTCAATAGTCGTATTTCATATTATCGTGACCGCTATGGGTTAGAAGCTGACCTTGTACTGCATTTGGAAGATGGACGTTACGCCCTGATTGAATGCAAACTTGGTAGTAGCGAGATAGATGATGGAGCTAAGCACTTGCTTGAACTCAAAAGACTTATACAAGAGCATAACAAAACGGAGAAGCAAGTACCTCTTCGAGAGCCGGATTTGCTGATTGTGATGACAGGTGGAAGCATGGCATACACTCGTCAGGATGGAGTGAAAATAATTCCATTGGCTTGCCTTAAAGATTAACCCATTAGATAATACGATACCTATGGGCAATAATAAGATGAAGGAATGGTTTGAAACGAACCAAGAAATCTATGCAGAGTTCAAAAGTAAGATTCATTCCACTTTGAATATCCTATCACAGAATGACGACAATGCGGCAGAATGTGATGAGCCAGATTCACTCCAGAATATACTTATGGAGGTAATGGCAGCAAAGAATATGCCTATTGAGAACATAATGAACATCTTCTCTAAAGCCGTAGAAGAAGGTAACGTGGCTGCTTGTTGTATGTATTGCTATTTGGAATTGGATAATGGACTTGAGGAAATAGAGAGTGCCATGACTAAATTTGAGCAATCTACGGATGCGCAATACATCAAAGATGGGGTTAAACTCCACTTACAGGATAAAGAGCAGGAAAATCAAGAGGCATCAGACCGAGAACTGAATCTATTGCGTTTACGTCGCTGGCATTACGAACATCCGAAAGAATATCAAGAGTTCACGAATCTTTTCGCCAAAGCATATGAGGGTGACATGAGCTTCGCCCTCAAAGGCTTCTCCTACTTGATAGAACTGCTATCACTTGATGGAATAAAAGGTATCACCGAATTATTGTTAAGCCTATGCCCGGGAACCGAGAGCTACAACAAAACTCAATTTTCTAATGTTAGTCAGCAGGCACACGAAAAACTGACAGAACTGTTTGCCTCCACATTTAACAAAGAGGAAACAAAAGATAAATTGCAGCACAATAATCCTTTCTTGTTCAGTGTGTTCTATTGGATGATATTTGATAATGGCTTCGTGAAGGCCGCTGATTTATTATCCAAAACAATGATGGGAGAGAAGCCTTCTTTTTGGCAGAAAAACTTTGGCGAACAAATTATGCGCTCTTTGATGCTTACCAGTATAGATAAAGCGACTTACACTAAAGGCACATGGAAAGCAGCAAACAATCGTGTAGTCAAAGATGTAGCTAATTCTGCATTACAAGAGAGTAAGGGCAGACGTGGACGTAAGCAAGTCTGTGTCCTGTTTGAAGAAATGCTTATACAGCCTCATGCAGAACTTCTTACCAACGAGATACAGGTAATACTTACCGAATGGATGGAAACAAATGGTACAGATTCCGTTCTTGCCTATATTTTTGCTGCGTTGACCTGTAGCAGTTTGCTTAATGACTCTTACAACTATCGAACTTTCCATACAGCCATCTTAGAAAAGTTCCCATCCATAGGATTTAAGTCAGGCTTTGATTGGGCAGAATCCCTTTATAATGCCATTGTCAACGAGCACGGCTACGACTATAATTTGAGTTTGTCAGAAAAGGCTGTTCAAACAGGAAAGGAACAGACAAAGTTGATAAGCATAAGACTGCGGACTTTACTTTCCCCTGATGTATATTGATTCCATTATGAAGATTTGATTTGTTAAAAACAAACGTTGTTCCGTTAAAAGCACCTCGGCAGAAATCGTCATGATTTTCACCGAGGTGCTTTCATTTTATTCCATCGTAATTTCGCAGCATAATCATCAAAACAATATGTTATGCAAGGGAATTTTATAATGTTACAAAGAGACGACCTTAAACAGGTTGTTGCCGAGATGGTGGAAGAACTGGTTGGGAAAAAGCCACAAACCGATTTGACACAAGAAGAGAGTGACGAATACTTTACGCGCGACCAAGTCTGTGAACGACTCCATATAACCTATACCACCTTGTGGCGTATGCAGAAGGGGGGAACTATTATCGTTCACAAATTGGGCGGACGCAATCTTTACTCAAAGAAGGAAATCTCCTCACTTCTGAAATCTAAAGTCCAGACAGCGAATAGTGCTAATTCAAATGTATAATATAAAGGCAAACATTATGGAAGAACAATATATTCGAGTAGGTACTACTATATATAAGGTAGTGCAGCAGCCTTTGGCTGATGGAACGATGACCACTCGTAGAATACAATGGAGCTTTAGCACTATCCGACAAGACTATGGTAAGCACAACATCCCTTCTATTGATAAATATAATGGCTTTTGTACAGTGCCAAGTCACACAGACTATCAAAAGGATATTGCCGGTTTCTATAATCTGTATGAACCGATTGAGCATATTCCTGCAGAGGGGATTTTTCCAGACATAGAGAAACTGATGCACCACATCTTTGAGGAACAATACAAACTGGGACTGGACTATATGCAGTTGCTTTATACGCAGCCGACTCAGAAACTCCCCATCCTGTTATTGGTATCCGAGGAGCGAAACACAGGCAAGACTACATTCCTGAACTTTCTGAAAAGTATCTTTCAGGACAATGCCACTTTTAATACGAATGAGGATTTCAGGAGCCAGTTCAATGCCGACTGGGCTGGCAAACTACTTATCGTTGTAGACGAGGTGCTGTTGAGCCGTAGGGAAGATTCCGAGCGATTGAAGAACCTAAGCACTGCCCAGACCTACAAGGTGGAGGCCAAGGGTAAAGACCGACAGGAGGTAAACTTCTTTGCCAAGTTCGTATTATGTTCCAATAACGAACTCTATCCTGTTATCATTGACCCGGGAGAAAACCGCTATTGGGTGCGTAAAATCCGACCACTCGAAAGCGATGATACCAATTTCCTGCAAAAATTGAAAGAACAGATACCTGCATTTCTCTATTATCTTCAACACCGCACACTCTCCACCAACAAGGAAGGACGTATGTGGTTCCATCCTGCTCTCATCAGAACCGAGGCACTTGACCGCATTATCCAATGTAACCGTAACCATACGGAACTGGATATGGTGGAGCTGATACGTGACATTATGGAAACGCAGCACGTTGACAAACTATCGTTCATCCCTCAGGACTTGATACCGTTACTAACCATGAATGGTGTGAAGGTGGAGCAATGGCAGATACGCAAGGTTGTTAAAGATGTCTGGAGACTTACCCCTGCACACAACGCACTGACCTATCTTGCCTACCAATGTGACTACACCAAGCCCGGGCGTGTTTCATCTGTTAGCAGAGTGGGACGATTCTACACGGTGACCAAAGAGTTTATAGATTCTTTAGGGTTATAGTCCTTTGTTGAGTCGTTGAATTGTTGAGAATAACGAGCTAATCTTTGATTATCAAATAGATGCAATTCAACAAACACTCAGCAAGAAGTGAGACTGGGCAAAAGAGAAAGCTACTTTTCTTTTCACCAGCAATAACTCTCAACAATTCATCATTTCAACAAATCACTCACACTATGACTATACAAGAGATAAAAGCAATTTCGATTTCCGGTTTCCTTAGCAGCAAAGGTTACGAACCTGTAAATAAGAAAGGATATAAATGGTGGTACTTGTCGCCACTGCATACTGAACAAACCGCATCATTCAAGGTTGACTTGAATAAAAATGTGTGGTACGACTTCGGACTGGGTAAAGGTGGAAACATCATTGATTTGGCTATGGAGCTATACCAAACACATAATATTTCAGAAGTATTGCACATGATGGGGCGTTTAATCATTCTACCAACAACACCAACCCAATCTACTTGCCCACAAAAGGACACTTCGTTTGAAGATATTGAGGTGAAAGAACTGGCTCATCCTGCTTTGCTACAATACCTCTCGGGAAGGGGGATTGATTCTATTACAGCCAAAAGTCAGTGCGTGGAAATACACTACAAAAGTGCTGGCAAGCGATATTTTGTTATTGGTTTCAAGAATGATGCTGGTGGCTATGAACTTCGGAATCCATACTTCAAGGGATGTATTGCTCCGAAAGCAATCACTACGATAAGGAACCACGAAACCGCTTGTCACATATTCGAGGGATTCGTGGACTATCTCTCCTATCTCATACTACATGGCGAATGTGATGCGGTGGTACTCAACTCCATTGTAAACATCCCGAGTGCTCTACCCATGCTCAATAAGTATTCTCAAATATGCTGCCACTTAGATAATGACAAAGCTGGCAGAATGGCCACCTGGCAAATAATGGAAGCATTGGGAGATAAGTGTACTGATGCCTCAAATGAGTATGAAGAATACAAAGACCTCAACGAGTATCTGATGAACAAAAGCATGGCATTCCAACAAAAGGGAAGAAACAAATTCTGACTTGGCGGCTGGAGGCAAAGAGGTGTGGCGTGCATGACAGGGCTTGCCCTGATATAGCCCACTATAACTTCTTCGCTACGCTCCCGAAGTTGTGGGCTCTCCCGAGGGGCTGGGCGTTGCCCCGTCCCACTTAGGACGCTGCCCTAAGAACCCGGCAAGGACTGTCAGCCCTATGCAACCCGACCAAAGAGTGACCCTCTCTTTGGAAACTCCGCTCAGAGGTTTCCACCCCTAAGAACCCCAAGCAGGAAGTGACCCTCTCCCTGCACCCTCCGATTAAGGCTCTGCCTTAATGACCCGATATTTGGAAACAACAGCATAATAAACCAATCCCTATGGCACAAAAGACATCCATCAACATCAAGCCTTGTAATACAGGAAGTAGTGAAGAACACAACAGACGGAGAGCTGAATACCTTGCCCGTATCAACAAAGAAAGGCTATATATCCGTACCGACCTCATGGCTTCAAACGAAGCATGGGTAGCACCTGAATTGGGCAACAGTTCGTTGGCTGACCGCTATAATCAGATTGCCCAAATGGTCAAGGAAAAGACAGGTCGGGCAATGCAGACCAAAGACCGTGAACGGGTGAACAAGAAAACAGGTAAGGTGACCATCGTACGTGGCAGCACCCCACTCAAAGAGGGTGTGGTTGTAATCAATAGCGAAACGACTATGGAACAGTTGCAACGTTTTTGTGGGGTGTGTAAGGAGTGTTGGGGTATCACACCCCTGCAAGTGTTCATCCATCGTGACGAGGGGCATTACACCAACCCGCAAGACCCTGCCACTTGGAAGCCCAATCTTCATGCTCATATCGTGTGGGATTGGATGAACCACGACACAGGGAAATCCTGCAAGCTGGACGAGAAAGCCATGAGCGAGATGCAGACACTTTTGGCTGAGTGTCTTGATATGGAAAGGGGCATCTCAAAAGAGCTTACAGGCAAGAAGCATTTGGAGCGCACGGACTACATCATAGCCAAGCAGAAGCAGGAAGCCGAACAAATCAAAGCGGAAAAGGAAGCCGCCCTCTCTGCCAAAGAGGAAGCCGAAGCCGAGCGTGCATCCATAGAGGTTGAGAATAAGGCTAAGGCTGAACGGAGTTCGGCTCTTGACAGTGAGATTGCCAGCAAGCAGAAAAAGCGTGATGAAATCCGCAAAAACACGGTGGACGGTATCTTGGATAGTGTCGGCAGTCTGGTCGGCATTGGCAAAACCGCCACTCTTGAAAAGGAATACAAGTTGCTCACACAGGAACTTGATCGCCTTAAAAAGGCGTTCAAACCGACTGTCATCAAAGAGGTAGAGAAGCAGACAAAGGTACTGGCTTCGGAAAAGCAAAAAGCCGAATCGGAACGTGATAATGCCATAGCGCAAAGTCGCTCCCTTGCCACAGAACGTGACAGGGCGATTAGCCAACTTAACAGCCAAAACGAAAATATGCAGTTGCGCATCAATAATGCTGTCAGGCTTGTCAATGCAGAGAAAGACAAGACCATCAACAGATTGCAAGGTGAGTTGAATTTACGCAAGCAAGCCTTAGCTATTCTTGCCGATATACTCTATGCTGCAAGCGAAGTATTCAAGCGTGCTATTGATGCGATTATCCATTACGGTACGGACAAATACAAGTCCATCTTTGGCAATGATGAAGCAGCTGACATCAAGAGCGTGATGCAGAACTATGGCGATACACAAGAACGGCAGCAAGTAATCGGTACTTGGCTTTGCGATTATGCGAATAGCCGAAAGCCGTTTGATGAAATAAAAAATCGGCAGACCTACAAGGAGGTAGCCGATGTCGCTAATGGGACGTATGATTGGAAAATTGAACGAGGACAAAAGGGCGGAATAAAGATGTGACAATTATGGTAATAAAAGGATTTTCAAAATCTTCTTCTGTACGAGAAACCGCCAAAACGGAATAAATTACCGAATGATATGGTATAAGTGGACTGTGGTGTATTACGACCATAGTATGCAGCAGAGTTGATTTGTGAAGAAACAATCATCGGATTATTGCCATTTTGTACTGCCTTCGTAAATAAGTTCATTATCTCGTATTTGTTTCCGAAATTGGCATTGGGCTGCATCAAAATTTCAGATACTACTTGCTGGATAGAACGAGGATATATTATAAAAGTATTGTTTGCATTACAAGTAACATCCTTAAACTCACTGCTCCCGAAGAATACAATAACAGAATAAATTGGAGTGTCAGGATTTTGTTGTAAGCATTGCCTAATAGCTTGGATATGTCCGGAATTTTGCATAACAGGATTATAGAAACGGTGCTTTTCCTTTCCATACGCCAATAATTGTGTCCAATATTTCTGATGTTCATTACCGAAAATCCAACCGCTATAATCTTTAACTTCAAATACGATAATGCCAGCTTTTGTCGCAACGGCTACATCTACTTGCGTGTATTCTCCATTCGGTTTTTGAATATACAAATCATGAAATATGGCTTTGGGATTAATACCCATTTTTAATAATCTTAACACCACTCTCCGTTCCGACCATTCACCACGAGTAATGGGCGTAACTTGCTCAATGAGTTCACGCTCTTTTCGTTTGAGATAAACAAGATAAACAATACCTGTTATCAAGCATAATGTGAATATGATAGACGCAAATGGCATTAATGATTATTTAATAATTTGATAGAAAGCCATATTGAATGTTTGAATGAAACCTAATTATTTACTTGAAAGCAATTATAGGAATTACTTTTGTATCTCCATATTGTTTATATTTATAGTTCCCAATTTGTCTTGCGCATTTCCCTTGAGGAGTTTTTACGACTTGCTTATTGTAAAAATTACTACCCTCTTGAGCTAATATTAAGACTTCTAAATCAGAAGTAAAGATATGTCCTGAGAGAACTTCTCTAATTTCCAACGCAATAGCATCACCTGATTCCAAGACCTCTTGTACCTCAAAATTTTTCCGACTTACACAATCCCCGGGTTTATCAAATAATATTTTCCCAGAATTATTACTAGCTGCTATTGCTATATCAGATTTTGGCAATTCTACACCATCAACAATTCTAACAGCCGGTACTGTTTTTTCTATTTCCATTTTGGTGTTGTATTTATAAGTTCCCACATGTTGAGCGCATTGGTCATTTTTAAGAACGATTTTTTGATTATCATAGAACTGTTGTTTTTCATTTGGTATAATAAAGACTATTGCACCAAAAGAATCATCGGCATGGGCTAATGCGCATCCAGATTCTACCACTTGGAACACTTCAAATTGTGAATATTCCATATAATCTCCGGGTTCTTCAAACATTTCAAGTCCGATAATTCCCGAATTGCTGGATAGATTAACGCAAAATGCGAAAACAAATGTAAGTATAACACCTGTGATTATACCAAGCACATAGATAAACCATTTTTTCATATTTGTTGTTTTTATTGATTATATCGTAGTTAATAAATTAAAGTCTTCTTTGGATATTTTCTCTATTGAAACAAGCCATTCTAAATAAGAGACATCATCTTTTATATCGCTGAATTTTTGTCCCTTATATTTCCCAAAATCAATTATTCTGTCCGAAATAGACATCTCTAAATGTTTCTCAATATCTGGATATGACTTTTTCAGTTCTTCAAAGTCAATTTTGAAAAATCTATCTGTTGTTGTTAACCAATAAAGATATTGATAGTCTATTTTATAAATATCACTCAGAGATTTCCCTTTGTATTTTCCAAACATAAGGACTTCATCCGCTTTGTGGATAGGGAATATTTCATCAAGTGATACGCCAGGAACATCAATCAAGACCCATTCACCACACCCTGCACAGGGTATTTCTTCATCTTTGATATCGGGATAACATTCTTGTCTATAAGTGTCATCGGGTTTTCCATTTACAAAACATTTGCCATAAGCCTTGCCGTATTTGCCGCGGGGCTTTACCGTCTCAACTAAAAAGGTTCTATCTCGATTAGGGTCAATACGTCTTTCTTCGCTTGAAGAACGAGCTAGTCCCAACTCACACCTTTTTACCAAGAATGGGGTTCGTTTGCCTATGTTGTAATAAATGTTGAATATATTATCGTGAGGATACATAATTATTTTATCTCAGTAAATACCATTTTTTCTTATCTCCATTAACCAGACGCTGTATTCTTTTGACTTAAATAATGTAAGCTGAGTTAATGCATTTCCTTTTCCTACTTGAATAGTACCATCTGAAAATGCATAGAGGTATGACTTTGAAAAACGCTTACTATACAGTTTCTTCCCTGTTTTAGCATCTTTGACAATAATCTTAACGCCTTCTGTGAATAAGTCTCCTAAATCTGCTGACCTTAACTCAACAATAACGTCTTGATAGGTTTCTTTTTCTATTTTGGCTACAGCCACTTCTCTATCCAATTTTACTCCAAAGGTGGGTTTAGCACTTTCACTTTGTGCAAAAGATACGATGGCATAAAAGAATACCAAAAAGATAATGATGACTTTTTTCATATACTTGTTATTTTAAATTTCCATCTATGTAATACTCTAAAACCACGAAGCGTGGCACTACCAATAACCACGTCTTAAAGTGCAGGCCCTGAGAAAACCTTAATCAACAGATATGGTTAAGCAGCCCACGCTATAACGTGGGAACTGCCATGCCAATTCTTGTTGATTTCGTGTTTCAGTTTCTCAGGCTTCGCACTTACAAGAGTAGCATAACGCTCCTTTTATTTCAAATGTCTTGGAAAGAGTTGATTCTCTCCATTTGCAAAGTTACATCTTTTCCTCGATAATCTCTTATGTTTTTTAAGTGACTTTCCTCATTTTGAATATGAAAATAGATTGTAGAATGATGTTTGTAGGGAATGTTTTGATAAAAATGTGCATTACATTCCGCAGTATCAAGCCCGCAATAGGATAAAAATCTATAAAAATTCTCTGCAATCCAATGAAATTTCAGAAGGTCACTTTTATAAAGTTTCGCTTTAAAAAGGTCACCTGAAGGTCACCGTATAAAAGAAAAAGCACCTACAAATCTTTGTAAGTGCTTGATTATTAAAGTGGACCAGCCTGGGCTTGAACCAGGGACCTCCAGATTATGAGTCTGTTGCTCTAACCAACTGAGCTACAAGTCCGCAAGAATCTTCCGAATCCGTCTGCAAAGGTAAAATGTTTTGTTGAGATATGCAAGTATTTGAGATAAAATTGTATTTTTGCAACCAAATTAAGGCAGAAATTGGGGCATGAAGAAGACAATCAGGAACTTTATTTTTGATTTGGGCGGAGTACTGGTGGATGTTGATAAAGAACGTTCTATAAAGGTTTTCAAACAGTTGGGGCTGGGACAGGTGGAACAGTGGATTGGTAATTATAGCCAGTCCGGAGTCTTTGCGGATTTGGAACGGGGTGAAATCTCGGCAGAAGTTTTTTGTCGGCGGATTCGTCATCTGATTCAGAGAACAGTTACTGACGGACAAATAATAAATGCATGGAATGCCATGTTGGGAGAGGTCCTTCCATGGAAACTGGAAATGCTTCTGTCGCTTCGTAAGCATTATATGGTCTATCTTTTAAGTAACACGAACGCTATTCATTGGGAAATGGCAAGTAAGCGGCTGTTTAGGTACCGGGGATTTGATGTGAATGATTTTTTTGAAGAAATTTATCTCTCTTTCGAGATGCATCTGATAAAGCCTTCGAAAGAGATCTTTCAGGCTACCTTGAATTGTGCCGGATTATTGCCAGGCGAAACGATACTGATTGATGATTCTTCGGCTAATTGTGCGGTTGCCGAAACATTGGGGATGTATACTTATTGTCCGAAACCTGATGAGGATTGGCGGCATTTGTTTGAATAAGGGATAGAGAATCATGGGAATTGTGAAATCTTATGTGGCCACAATTGGTTTCTTCGATGGGGTGCATCGGGGGCACCGTTTTCTGATAGATCAGGTGAAAAATCTGGCTGCTGAGTATCATTTGTCCTCTGCCTTGATTACTTTTCCTGTACATCCTCGTAAGATTATGCAAGCTGATTATCAGCCTGAATTATTGTCTACTCCTAAGGAAAAAGAAGTGCTGCTATGGCAGACAGGCGTAGATCATTGCTTGATGCTTCCTTTTACTTTTGAATTATCCAAATTATCGGCTTATGAGTTTATGCGCGATGTGTTGAAAAAACAGTTGAATGTGCGTATACTTGTGATTGGTTATGACCATCGTTTCGGACATAACCGGAGTGAAAGTTTTGATGATTATTGCCGTTTTGGGAAAGAATTGGACATGGAAGTGGTGAAAGCGCAGGCTTGTGTGCTGAATGGGGTGCATATCAGTTCTTCCGTGATTCGTGCTTTTCTGAGTGAAGGCGAAATAAGGCGGGCCAATAAGTGCTTGGGTTATCGTTACAATTTGGAAGGAACAATTGTGGATGGGCATAAGGTCGGGCGTACGTTAGGGTTTCCTACTGCCAATCTGTCTGTATCAGATCCTGACAAATTAGTTCCGGCTAATGGTGTTTATGCAGTGATTGTGCATCTTGAAGGGTGTATTTATAAAGGAATGCTGAATATTGGGTATCGTCCTACCTTAGAAAATGGAACGGGACGAAGCATCGAAGTGCATATTCTTCATTTCTCGGCCGATATTTATCAGAAAACCATGCGTATTGAGTTTGTAGACCGTATACGGGATGAAAAGAGATTCCGGAGAATAGAAGAGTTGACGGCCCAGCTGGGCAGGGATGCGGAACGGGTGGAGCATTTGTTGGCTGAAGACTTGTAAAAAAGAACTTTTATGAAGAAAGCTGTTCTTTTATCATTGGTTTTTTATGGATACCAGTTTCTGGTTTCTTTGTTATTCATTATGTTAAATGTCCTTCGGAAAGAGCAGAATCCTATGGTGCTTGGAGCCGATGCGTTAGGGCTTTCTTCCTTGGTTTCAGGTTTATTGATGATTGGACATTTGATTTATTGTCGGGATGTGACTTTTAGCAAGAAATCCTTTTGGGAAGTCCCTGCCCGCTGCCTTCTTTTATGTTTGCCATTGGTTCTTTCCGCCGTGTTTTTTTTGAATGTGATAAATGAGTGGCTCGGTTTGCCCAATTGGGGAGAGGAGGTTTTCGAGATGATGAGCCGAAACATTTGGGGAATTTTAGCTATGGTGTTCGTTGCTCCTTTTGCGGAGGAATTGTTATTTCGTGGTGCCATAGAGGGACATTTTTTGAGACAGGGCAGAAGTTCTGTTTTCGCGATTGTTATCTCTTCTTTGTTTTTCGCTGCCGTTCATGGCAATCCGGCTCAGATGCCTTTCGCTTTCCTGGTAGGATTATTATTTGGCTGGCTTTATTACCGTACGGGAAGTATTGTTCCCGGTGTCTTTTGTCATATTGTCAATAATGGCCTGGCAGTCCTATCCATGTTATATGTATCTGATAAAGAGATGAGTGGATGGGTGGAAAGTTCCCCGTCCGTTATTTTCCTTTTAATCTTTTCCTTGGTGGTCTTTATGGTAAGTTTCGTTTATGCGAGGAAACATTTAAATAAATGATAGCCGGTCGGCGAAATTAAAAAGAGGGACTGAATTGGCGTAATTCATTTCGTAGTGAATGAGCTTTTCCATTGGTCAACTGATTCAATAGAGCCCAAAAGTGTGTTCCGTGGTTCATTTCTACCGTGTGTGACAATTCGTGCAGCATGACGTAATCTATCAAATGTATAGGCAGTAATAATAGGAAATAAGAAAGGTTGATGTGTTTGGTGCCTGAACAGCTTCCCCAGCGGCCTTTGCTTGAAGTGATTTTTAAACCGGCAAATGGCAGATGGTGCTTTTCGGCAAGACTTTGCAGACGTGAAAGAAGTATTTGTTTGGCCTGCTTGCGTAATCCTTCTTCGATTACTTTACGTAGCCACTCTTGCAGATGTTCGTCATCGAATGATGTGTGGGGAGGGCAAATAATCTGCATCTCTCCTGTGCGCCAGCGGGAAAGAAATCTTTCTTTTGTTCCTTCTGTAAGTGATAGCTTGAAAAGGGGGGCGTCAATGCGGAAATGCAGGTCTATGAGTTTTCGTTCAATTTTTCTCTGGCTTTTTTTAAGTGAATCCCGAAAGCATTCCAAAGCTTGTCTGACTTCAAGTGTAGAGGTATATGGAGGGGTAGTGACAAGAATACCTGCTGATTGTGGCCGCAATATGATATGGCGTGCTTGGGAGTTTATTCGTATGCGGATAGTCCCCAATTCTCTGTCTGTAAATTCGTTCTCTTTTAGCATATCGTTGCAAAGATAGAAAACTTTCTTAAGAATCTTTCCGAAAACTCCGACAGTTTCGGCGGAGTTTCTTAAGAGTTTTGCCTTAAAAAACAAAGGGCCACTGCTCACGCGGTAACCCTTCTGTCAAAAGTTAGTTTTTTATGAAAATTTTGAGAGATTTGAAACTTCACAGTTTCTTCGATTGTTTGTTTTAATAAGCACTAACTATTTTATATTAAAGCAAGTAAATATCAATTTTCGTCTCCTTTTTTAGGTATCATCGCTTTGGCCAGATTGTCGATGAATTCATCATTCATGTTGCCTGTAAAGTTGATGACCTGAAAACGGTTGTCTTTATAACTTAACATGACCAGTTCGATGATTTTCCCTTTTTTCCTGTGTACCATGATACGGCAGTTCTCCTGCCTGTCATCAAATGAAAGAAAAGGTTCGAATCGGTTACCGTTCTTCTCCACCATCTTTTCTGCTTTGTGGAAGTAGAAGTCGCCTTTTGCTTTGGAACTTACTACCTGCATGCTTTTTAAGTTGGCCATGATGCGCCTCATCTCTTCCTGTTTCTCGTTCTCCGCATCGGTTTTCAGCACCTCTTCCATCATTTTGGGACTGATACTGATGTAGTGAAGCAATGTGTCCTCTTTGTTTTCCAACATGAATTTGGAAACAAAGTCCTGAGCTGTGGCCATCCCAGCGGTAAAAATCATTATGCAACCTATTAAAAGAGCGCGTTTCATTCTTCTGTTGTAATGCTGTCAGGAGTAACTGTACCCTTCTCGGCAGTAACTTCTACAGCCGTTGCCGTGACACTGTCATGAGCATATTGTTCCTGATATTTGTTGATACTTTCGGATACGGTCATTAAGGCATCGGAAATCTCTCCATACGCTGTCTGCGGATCGGTGTAAGTATCTTCATAAGCGTCATAGTTGTAGTCTGTATCATAACCTCTGTTGAAAGAATGCTGCGCGGCCATGCCTAATGACAGGATAATAGCTACGACAGCGACCGCTTTGAACAAAGGAGCCAGACGGTTGGCAAAGGATATACGGCGAGCCTTTACCACCGGTTTCTCAATCCGGGCTGTTATTTTGGCATCGAAGTCATCACCCAGCTTTATTTCTTTAGCCGTTCGCGTGTAGGCAAACAGGTCTTTGTAAGGAAGCAAATGGGCAGGAATCTCTTTCTGTTGAAAGAATGCGCGCAATATCTGCTCCTCTTCAAGGGAAGTCTCGCATTGCCAGAAGCGCTCCAAAAGCTGTTCAATGTACTTATAATCCATAGTTCTCAATCTTTGTATATTGTTGTTTTATCCGTTGCCTGGCTCGGAATAAGTTGATTTTAACCTGTTCTTCCGTCAGACTCAGAATCTCCGCAATCTCTTTATAACTTTTCCCTTCGATATCCCGCAGCTGCATAATGGAACGTTGCTTTTCGGGCAGTTCGTTGAAGAGCCGGTGAATAAGTCGCATTCGCTCCTCATGGACTAACTCTTCGTAAGGGTTGGATGCGTCAGGCTTTTCTTGTGTCGCTTCGGTCAGTTCCTCGTTTTGCGCGGCTTTTAACTGACTTCGGTCGATGGCTAAGTGGCGGCATATCGTCAGGCAATAGGCCTCTACGGATTCGAGTTGCTGCCATTCATCACGTTTGTCCCAAGCCTTTATCATTGTATCCTGCACGATATCTTCCGCTTCAGCGCTGTTTTGCGTGATTCGGAGAGCCAGTCGGAAGAGCTTGTCTTTCAAAGGCAGGATATCGTTTCGGAAGCTGATTTCTTGCATCTCTCTATATACATGACGGGTAAGTGGACTGAAAGTTACACTTGCTCCTTGTTTTTTTTGAATTTATTTTTTCCTCCGGTGCGAATTACTGTATTTTACTGTTTTGCCGAAGTTTCGCGCAAGCGGTTGCCACTGGTTTGTTCCCTGACAGGAAATTGAGCCAAGGTAAGCAATCGGTACACTGATGGAAGCCGGTATGGTGAATTCCTACTCTTTGGTAAAAGCGATGGCGCGATTTATGTATTCTATGAATGGCTGTGTCGTACGGAATAGCTCGATGGTTTCTTCCAATAAGTGATTGGAGTACATAAACGCGCGTCCCGGCTGATAGAGCAGGCAGAATGTTTTCAGGCGCAGATATTCCGGATAGGGAGCGTCCGCGGGAAATCCTGCCGGATTGCGCTTGAGCATGTCGCTTGCATCTATTTCGAAAGGTTTGGCCTGTTTTACAATACGATCGAAGTCGCCTTCTCCATGGCAGATATCCTCACGGAGGATACGCATTACTTTCGGTTCGTAGCAATAGTCACCTGAAGCCAGCATGTTGCCGTTTGGAAATCCCTCATCCGTAGCTCCTACCTGAAAGTAATAGCCCGCGTAACCCGATTTCTTTCCGCCCGGGTTGATGTACGCTCCCATGTGACATTTGTAAGGCGTTTTGTCCGAGGAAAAGCGAGTGTCGCGATAGATCCGGTAAGTGCAGTCTTTGGCCGTCAAGCCGGCAATGCTGTCATCGAAGCCGGAAATGCCCTTGATTAGTTTCTCGATGAAGGAATTGAAGCGAGCCTGCGCCTGCAAATACCGTTCTTTGTTGTCATTGAACCATATACGGTTGTTGTTTTGCTGCAATGACGTTAAAAAGGCAATGGTTTCTTTCATAGTCAGTATATTTGTCCTGTTCCTTTTTCTGATTCATCTTTCGGCTTCAACTTATAATCGTCCCCTGTTCCCCGCCGATGGCGGAGGCTAAGGTAATGATTACCTTGCTCACTCCGGCTTCCAATGCGTTCAACGCGTTCTCTATCTTGGGAATCATTCCTCCCTGGATCACGCCTTCCTGTACATATCGGTCGAATTCCTTACGGTTTAATTGCGGAATGACACTGTTGTCATCGTTTTCATCACGTAGCACCCCTCTTTTCTCGAAGCAATAGACCAATGTCACGTCGAATCGCTGTGCCAGCGCCTTGGCAGTCTCTCCGGCGATGGTGTCGGCATTCGTGTTGAGGATATGGCCTTGCCCGTCATGAGTGAGCGGTGCCAACACCGGCACAATGCCTTTGTGAAGGAGGTCATTTAACAGTCCGGCATTCACTCTCTCCACATCGCCTACGAATCCGTAGTCCACTTCCTTCACCGGGCGTTTTACGGAACGTATCACATCCATGTCGGCACCCGTCAGCCCGACGGCGTTCACCCCTTTGGCCTGCAGTCCGGCTACGATATTTTTATTCACTAATCCGCCGTAAACCATGGTTACCACTTTCAACGTTTCGGCATCGGTAATGCGGCGGCCATTCACCATATTGCTTTCAATGCCTAATCGCGAGGCCATCCTGGTGGCTGAACGGCCGCCTCCATGTACCAACAGTTTATGGCCCTTTATGGCGGAGAAGTCGGTGAGAAGCTGGTTTAAGGTCGCTTCTTCCTCTACAATCTTTCCGCCTACTTTGATAAGGGTTAGTTGTTCTTTCATATTTGTTTATTCCAGATAAGTATATCCATATAATCCTGAACGGTAGTTGGAGAGGAATTCTTTTCCTTCTTCCACGGAGATTTTGCCTTCTTTCACAGACTTGGTTACCCATGTCTCAAGTGTGCGTACCAGTTTTTTCGGATTGTACTGTACATAGTCGAGCACCTCGGCCACCGTTTCACCGTCAATCAACTGGTCGATGGAATAACCTTTTTCGTTTACTGAGATATGTACGGCGTTGGTGTCTCCGAACAGGTTGTGCATGTCACCTAATATTTCTTGGTAGGCCCCAACCAGAAATACACCTATATAATAAGGCTCTTTACTTTTCAGTGAGTGTACGGGCAAATAGTTGGAGATGTTGCGGGTGGAGATGAAGTTGGCTATTTTGCCGTCGGAGTCGCATGTGATATCCTGTAGAGTCGCCGAACGGTCAGGCTTTTCATCCAACCGTTGTATCGGCATGATGGGGAATACCTGGTCGATGGCCCATGAGTCCGGTAACGATTGGAACAGTGAGAAGTTACAGAAATATTTGTCCGCGAGCAATTTGCTCAGCTTGCGGAATTCGTCCGGCGCATGCTTGAGTCCCGATGCGATCTGATTGATTTCACGTGTGACGGACCAGTATAGTTTTTCTATCTGTGCCCGTGTCTTTAGGTCCACAATCCCGTGGCTGAAGAGGTCGAGCGCTTCCTCGCGTATCTGCTGGGCATCGTGCCAGGCTTCCAGCATCCGGTTTTGATTCAGGTTGTCCCAAATTTCGTAAAGCTCTTGTACCAGTTCATGATCTTCGGGACTGACTTCCCATTCATCATCCATTTCGGGCAGGCTGGCCGTTTCCAATACTTCGAAAATCAGTACGGAATGATGTGCTGTCAGAGAACGCCCGCTTTCCGTAATGATATTGGGATGGGGAATATTGTTCTTGTCGGCCACGTCGACGAATGTGGAGATGGAGTCGTTGACATATTCCTGAATGGAATAGTTTACGCTGCTTTCGCTATTCGAAGAACGGGTCCCGTCATAATCTACTCCCAGTCCGCCTCCGATATCCACAAAGTTCACATTGAAACCCATGGAGTGAAGCTGGGCATAAAACTGTGACGCTTCACGCAAGGCCGTTTTAATGCGGCGTATTTTGGTGATTTGGCTGCCTATGTGGAAATGAATCAGTTTCAGACATTCTTTCATCTCTTTTTTTTCCAGGAAGTCCAGCGCCTCCAAGAGTTCACTGGAGGTCAGCCCGAACTTGCTGGCGTCGCCTCCGCTCTCTTCCCATTTCCCGCTGCCGGAGGAGGCCAGTTTAATGCGGATGCCTATATTGGGGCTGACGTTGAGCTGTCTGGCCATGCGGGCAATCAGTTTCAGCTCGTTCATTTTTTCTACGACGAGGAAAATGCGTTTGCCCATTTTTTGAGCCAGCAACGCCAGTTCTATGTAGCTTTCGTCTTTGTAGCCATTGCAAATGATGAGTGAGTCGCTATCTGTATTCATGGCTATGACAGCGTGCAGTTCAGGTTTGGAACCGGCTTCGAGCCCTAGATTGAATTTCTTTCCATGGCTGATAATCTCTTCTACTACCGGGCGCATCTGGTTGACTTTGATGGGATAGATAATAAAGTTCTCGGCTTTATATCCGTATTCTTCCGCGGCCTGTTCAAAACATTTGGCGGTTTTCTCGATGCGGTTGTCCAGAATGTCAGGAAAACGAACCAACACGGGGGCTGACATATCGCGTAGCTGGAGCTCGTCCATCAGTTCTTTCAGGTCGACCTCTACACCGTCTTTGCGGGGTGTGACTACTACATGTCCTTTTTCGCTGATTCCAAAATAAGAAGTTCCCCAACCGGTGATGTTGTAGAGTTCCTCAGAGTCCTCAATGCGCCATTTTCTCATTTCTCAATAGATTATTCTTTATAGGTTTAACAGTTTCCGTAGTTGATGAATTGACTCTTCTATTTGCTGGTGATTTTCCAGCAGGCTGGTGTCGAGCGTATATTTGGCCTGAGAGTAAAAAGGCTCTCGTTCCTTGAGTGAGCGGATGATGAAGTCCATCATTTCCTCATCGCTTTTGTTGGCCAGTAACGGACGTTTGCGTTTTCCGGGCCGCAAATGCCGGAACAACACTTCCGGGGAAGCTTTCAGATACACGGTTTCCGCCTGCCGGTTCATATAATCCATGTTGTCGAAAAAACAGGGCGTGCCTCCGCCTGCTGAGATGACAACATTCTCGAACTCCGCGACTTCGTGAAGCATCTCCTTTTCAAGTTTTCTGAATCCCTCTTCTCCCCGTTCGGAAAACAATCTGGATATAGTTTGGCAGAAGCGGTTTTCAATGAACCAGTCCAGGTCAAAAAAGGACAATCCCAGTTTCTGGGAAAGAGCCTTGCCTAAAGTCGTCTTTCCCGAGCCCATATAGCCGATGAGTATGACGCGGTTCATGGCTTGTTCTTTTTGGCGGCGTAACGTCCGCGTTTAGGACTCGACGTCCCTTTCCTGTCCTGTTCCATTACGATTTCCATACACTGGCTGTATGTCAAGTCAGCAGGTGCCGCTGCCAGCGCTTTGGGCAATCTGTAATTTTTTCCCCGGTAGCAGATATAAGGGCCGAAGCGTCCGTTCAATATTTCTAAATCCGTATCGATGAACCGTTTCAGATGTTTCTCTTCTTCGGCCTTGCGTTTCTTTTCGATGAGCCCGACAGCCTCCTCCAATGTGATTCCCATCGGGTCGGTCCCTTTTGGTATGGATACGTACACTTTGTCGTATAGGACATAAGGTCCGAAACGCCCCGTACCGACCGTCACCGTCTTCTCTTCGTAGTCGCCAAGCGTACGGGGAAGTTTGAAGAGTTCCAAAGCCTCTTCAAGCGTGATGGTTTCGATTGATTGGCCCTTTTTCATTTGTGCGAAGCGGGGCTTTTCCTCGTCTTCCGCGCTCCCGATTTGCACGACCGGACCAAATCGCCCGATTTTTACAGAGACAGGTTTTCCTGATGCCGGGTCCGTTCCAAGCATGCGTTCGCCTACCTTATGCTCGCTTTTTACAGCCAATGTTTTTTCTACCAGAGGCTCGAATTGGCTGTAAAAGCCTTTCATCATCTGGGTCCATTCCTTTTCGCCTTCCGCTACCTCGTCAAATTCTTTTTCTACGTTGGCGGTGAAATTGTAGTCCATGATTTCCGGGAAATATTGGAGCAGGAAGTCGTTCACTACCGTACCGGTATCTGTCGGAAGCAATTTCCCCTTTTCACTGCCGGTCAGCTCTGTCTTGGTTTGGTCAGTGATGGTATCGCCTTGTAAAGTCAGAATGTCATATTTCCGCTCCGTCCCCGGCTTGTCCCCTTTTTCCACATATCCCCGTTGTTGGATGGTAGAGATGGTAGGCGCGTAAGTGGATGGGCGGCCGATACCCAGCTCTTCAAGTTTGCGTACCAGACTGGCTTCCGTGTAACGTGGCGGGTGTTGTGTATAACGTTCTGTAGCCACGATCTCCTTGCGTTCCAGTATCTGTCCTTTTCTCAATGGAGGGAGCGAACGGCTTTCGTCTTCTTGTTCTGTATCCTCGTCGTACGATTCTTTGTACACGCGCAGGAATCCGTTGAACTTCACGATTTCGCCTGTCGCTATAAATGTGTCGTTCAGGCCGGAAACGGAAATGACCGCTGTCGTCTTTTCCAGTTCCGCGTCCGCCATTTGCGAGGCGATGGTACGTTTCCATATCAAGTCGTACAGTTTCTTTTCTTGCTGGCTGCCTTCTATGCTTTGCTTGTTCATGTAAGTGGGGCGGATGGCCTCGTGCGCCTCCTGCGCTCCTTTTGATTTGGTGGAAAACTGGCGCGCTTTTACATATTCCTTGCCCATCAGGGACTGCACGGTCTCCTTACTGGTATTGATGGCCAGGGAAGAAAGGTTGACCGAGTCGGTACGCATATAAGTAATGTTTCCCGATTCGTACAATTTTTGCGCGACCATCATGGTTTGCGCCACGGTGAATCCTAATTTGCGGGCAGCCTCCTGCTGCAGGGTGGAAGTGGTAAAGGGAGCCGCGGGCGACTTTTTTAAAGGTTTGGTGGTTATGTCCGCTATTTGGAATGAAGCCGATTTGCATTTCTGCAAAAAGGAGGAAGCCTCTTTTTTTGTTTTGAGGCGGTTGCCAAGCTCCGCTTTCATTTTAACGTTTTTACCCTCCGCGTCCGGAACACTGAATGTGGCTGTTACCCGGAAGGAAGCCTCGCTTTCGAAAGCTTGTATTTCCCGTTCCCGTTCTACAATCAGCCGTACGGTAACGGACTGTACCCGGCCTGCTGAAAGGGCGGGCTTTACTTTGCGCCATAATACCGGAGATAGCTTGAAACCTACGATACGGTCGAGAACCCGCCGGGCCTGTTGCGCGTTCACCAGATTGATGTCGATATGACGAGGAGTCTCGATGGCTTTAAGGATGGCGCTTTTAGTGATTTCATGGAATACGATGCGTTTCGTGTTTTCCGGTTTCAGGCCAAGGACTTCGTACAGATGCCATGAGATGGCTTCTCCTTCGCGGTCCTCATCGGACGCGAGCCACACCGTCTCAGCCGCTTTGGCTTCGGATTGCAGTTCGGATACCAACTTCTTCTTTTCTTCCGGAATCTCGTAATCCGGCTGGAAGTTGTCGGTGTTTATACTGAATTCTCTCTTTTTCAAGTCACGGATATGCCCGTAACTTGAAAGGACTTTGTAATCTTTTCCCAGAAACTTTTCAATTGTTTTTGCCTTTGCGGGAGACTCGACGATAACAAGATTTTTTTGCATGCTTTTGTTGTAACCCATTAAAATTCGGCGCAAAAGTAGAAAAAAAGTGGATTCATCTCTTATAATTAAGGTATAAATCTGCTTTTTTTTAGGGAAAAAGAGCCGCTTTGGGAGTAAGGAAAGATTCCAGACAATAAAGAGCGCGTTTCCGGATATTCCGGAAACGCGCTCTTTATGCCGGCGGGAACCGCCACGCTCCCCGTTGGACGGAGGCTTTTGCTTTTTCAATTCTTCTTTAAATCCACCGTTTTCGTCTTACCCGGTATGATTGTCAGCCGTGCCGTTCCGTTGCCGTCTATCTCCACATGGCTGTATCGCGCCTCCACCACCACCTTCCCGTCCAGCATGATGACGCCCCATTGGCGGGGA
>CANQSM010000059.1 GCA_947626525.1 uncultured Phocaeicola sp.
ACCCCACCAGGACAGTTTGTTCTGGTCTTCATCAGCCACCGGACTCAGTACCCGCAGACCACAGTAAGAAATACCGCCATCAGGATTCCACTCTATCTTCAATGGAACGCGCTTGCCCGCTTCCAGATTGACGACAAACTTATAGCTGTTAGGATTCCAGGCCGTACGCCAACGTTCCGGAACCACCAACTCATTATCAATATATACTTTCATGTAGCCTGCATAGTAAAGGATGAAACGGAACAAACCGCTTTCTGCCGGTTCTATTTCTCCCTCATAAATTATGTCAGACCCTCCAAATGGGAACTCCGCAGGCAAATTAATCACCTTACTCAGATGCGCAGCACGGTCCAGATGTTCAAAATAAAGAGAATCCTCACGACGTACAAGGATTTCCGCATCTTTCTTGCCCGGAATATATGTACCGGTCAAAGCACCTTCCTTGCCTTCTTTATCATAAAGTTTGAAGACATCACCCAGCTGTGAGTAGTCGCGCGGGTCACCGAAACGGCAGAGCGAATAGCTGTCCCATAGGACACCGTAGTTCTTATTAGACACGATGAAGGGTACAGACACCTTTGTATTGTACTGGAACAGTTCCTCATTCTTACCTTTATAGTTGAACTCATCCGCTTGGTGTTGACCCAAGCCATAGAAAGCCTCATCATTGCCTGCCGACTGGAATACCTGACGTACCGTATATCCTTTCGTCCCTTCCACTTCCACTGGAGTAAAGGTCCGTCCGTCAGAGTCTTCAGCCAGAATCTGCTTGCCTTCGGCATCCGTGAAGCGTACCTCACCAGTTGTCTTGGATATGATGGCACATAATTCCGATGTCTTGACAGCCACTTCATCGCCCCGCTCTTCGACCTTAAAGCCGGTCTTATTCTGTTGAGGAATAACAATGAGACTCTGCTCCTTTGAAAATTCCTTCTCAGGAGTAGCCGATACATGAATGAGCTTCTCGCCCATTACTTCCAATCTTACTTTACGTACATCCGTCGGCTGCTGCTGCTTGACTTCCACAACAACACCGTTCCCGGTCTTTTGGAATCCGCCTCCGGAACATGCGGCGAGCATCCATCCGGCAAGCAAATAAATTGAAGTGTTTTTCAATTTCATTTCATATTACTGTTTTTTATCGGAATATCACTCGTGCGTTTATCGGTCTTTACCCGGCGACACAGCTCATTTCCATCCATCTCGGGCATCATTACGTCGCTGACAATAATATCCGGCTCCGTTCCGGTATTTTCTGCCACGCTTCCCGGCCATTGGAAGCTGACTGTATGCGGAGGTTCATCATTGCAAATGAAGTGAAAAACGAACAGAAAAGCAAGGAAAGACAAGGATTTTTTAAAGAATGAAAAGCATATTCCTCAAGGACATACTTCTCCATAACCTTCAGCGACTTGTCCCTCCGGTCTTGGAGAAAGTATTTGTTTCCGGATAGGGTTCAAAAGCAATCATCGAATGACATCAGACACATCCGGCTTGTTTGAACCGAAAAAATACTTTATTTTTGTATACAAACATTTCCTTCAACGACTCTAATTTATGTATCTGATAAACTATCTAAAATACAATGTATTTATGAGAAAAATGATGTTACTTTTAGAACTGGCGCTCAGCCTATCCTGCCTATCACAAAACCGGCAAAGTTATCAAAATCCCGTTATTCCCGGTTTCCATCCTGATCCGAGTGTCTGCCGTGCAGGAGACGACTTTTATCTGGTCAACAGTAGTTTCCAATATTTTCCGGGCGTACCGTTGTTCCACAGCAAAGACCTCATCAACTGGGAACAAATCGGGCACTGCCTGATGCGCCCCTCACAACTGCCGCTTCACGATGCCGGCCCGCAAGGAGGAATCTATGCACCTACTATCCGCTACAACAACGGTACATTCTACATGATTACTACCAACGTGTCCGACAAAGGTAACTTCCTTGTACACACTACCAACCCGCATGGCGAATGGTCAGAACCCGTATGGCTCAAGCAAGGCGGTATAGACCCGTCCCTCTATTTTGAAGAAGGCAAGTGTTACCTTGTCAGCAATCCAGACGCAGGTATCTATCTGTGCGAAATCAACCCCCAAACCGGCGAACAACTCAACGAATCCAAACGCATCTGGAACGGTACGGGCGGACGGTATCCTGAAGGGCCACATATTTACAAGAAAGACGGCTGGTATTATCTGCTGATTTCCGAAGGCGGCACGGAATATGGTCACAAAGTGACAATAGCCCGTAGCCGCGATATAGACGGTCCGTACGAAGAGAACCCTGCCAATCCCATCCTGACCCACATCAACAAGAATGCACAGGACAGCCCGATACAAGGAACCGGTCATGCTGACCTGATACAAGCCCCCGACGGTTCGTGGTGGATGGTATGTCTCGCTTTCCGTCCGCAAAACGGCAGCCATCACCTGCTGGGACGCGAAACGTTCCTTGCTCCCGTGCGCTGGGACAAGAATGCCTGGCCGGTAATAAACGGAGATGGTACAATAGCCCTGCAAATGGATGTACCAACCCTGCCGCAGCATCCTCTTGCCCCAAAGCCTACACGTACCGATTTCAAAAATGGCAAATTAGGTCCCGAATGGATTCATATCAGAAACTATCATCCAGAAAACTATACCTTCGCTTCCGATAACCTCCGCCTGAAAGCAACCCCCGTAAACCTGAACAACGGGAAAGGCAGTCCTACTTTTGCCGGCCGCCGGCAGGAACATATCAACTTCACAGCCACCACTTCCATGCAACTGAAAAAAGCCACCAGCGACGACGAAGCCGGCCTGACGGTCTACATGTCCGAACCGTCCCATTACGATTTATTTGTCAAACAATTGGCAGACGGGAAACAAGCTGTAGTATTACGCTACCAATTGAATGAATTGACCCATACGGAAAAGGAAGTTATTCTGCCCCAGGGAAAAGTACAACTCCGTGTAAAAGGCAGCAACGAAATCTATTCGTTCGAGTATGCCACAGACGGAAAGAACTTCAAAGAGCTGGGCAGGATGAATACGCGCTATATCAGTACAGAAACCACCGGTGGCTTTACGGGAATCATACTGGGATTGTATGCCGTCTCCGGTTCGCAAACCTCAAAAACATACGCAGACTTTGAATACTTTGATTACGAAGGGAAGTAGCAGCCAATCTTAGAAAAAGCGCAGAATTCAAGTCCAATGAAGCCTGCTTCACGAAAGTACCGAAGCATACAAATCAAAATCATTTGCAGAAACAACTCTCGCTTCATAAAAAGAGCCTACAGATAATTGCTTTTCAGCACATGGTATAAGAACTTCCGGATCAACTTCCGGAGAATCAAACTCTGTACGGCCTATATAGTAATCACCTTCTATACGATCAATAATTACTTTATATTTATTCCCAACCTTCTTCGCACTCAGTTCTGCTGCAATATCCTGTTGAACAGCCATTAATTCATCCAATCGATGTTGCTTCACTTCACTCGGAATATCATCTTCATAATGCTCTGCAGCATAGGTTCCCTCTTCTTCCGAGTAAGCAAAAGCTCCCATTCTATCGAATTTCACTTGTCTAACAAACTCTTTCAGTTCTTCAAAATCCTCTTCATCCTCTCCCGGATGGCCGACCATCAGAGTAGTACGTAAATGAATACCGGGCACTTCTTCCCTAAAACGTCGAATTAATCGATAGGTTTCTTCCTTTGTAACATGTCTTCTCATCTTTTCCAGTATTTTATCGCTAATATGTTGCAAAGCAATGTCCATATATTTACAGACATTGTCTCTTTCACGCATAACCCTGAACAAATCTTCAGGAAAATGTGCCGGATAAGCATAATGCAAACGAATCCACTCCACTCCTTCTATATCAGAAAGACGTTCTATCAACTCCGGAAGTGCCTGTTTTTTATATAAATCAACCCCATAATAGGTGAGTTCCTGCGCTATTACCTGAAACTCCTTTACACCTTTCCTTACAAGGGACTGCACTTCCTCCACAATTTCTTCCATAGGGCGTGACACATATTTTCCTGTGATAACAGGAATGGCGCAATACGAACATTTACGGTCACACCCTTCCGATATTTTAAGATAAGCATAATGAGAAGGCGTTGTCAGACTCCTCTCCGATTGTAATTCCGGATAATAGGCCTTACCTAAATCTTGCAATAATTCAGTCCAATTGAATTTTCCATAGAATTTATCAACTTGAGGAATTTCAAGTGACAAATCTTTTAAATAACGTTCGGATAGGCAGCCCATCACATAAAGCTTTTTTAATTTACCCTCCTCCTTAGCTTGACAAAATTCCAATATTGTATTAATAGACTCTTCTTTCGCATCTCCTATAAATCCGCATGTATTGATTATGGCTATTTCGCCTTTAGGATTTTCCGTATCATGAGTTACTTTATAACCGTTTATTTCTAATTGATGAATCAATTTTTCCGAATCTACCAGATTCTTCGAGCAACCCAATGTGATAATATCTACCGTGCTCCGTTTCATTCCGCTTCGCCAAACAAAGAACCAACAAACGCTTTTTTGTGGAACAATTGCAAATCCTCTATTCCCTCACCTAGCCCAATATATTTGACCGGGATTTTAAACTGATCCGAAATACCAATGACAACACCACCTTTAGCCGTACCATCCAATTTTGTAACCGCCATCGCCGTCACTTCCGTTGCCAAAGTAAATTGCTTAGCCTGTTCAAAAGCATTTTGTCCAGTAGACCCGTCTAAAACAAGCAGCACTTCATTTGGAGCATGAGGTACAACCTTTCTCATCACATTTTTGATTTTTGTCAATTCATTCATCAAACCGACTTTATTGTGCAAACGACCCGCCGTGTCTATTATCACAACATCCGCATGATTAGCAACAGCCGAATTCAAAGTGTCAAACGCAACAGAAGCCGGATCAGCTCCCATCTTTTGTTTCACCACAGGCACTCCCACCCGTTCTCCCCATATGACCAACTGCTCTACAGCTGCCGCGCGAAACGTGTCCGCTGCACCTAAATAGACAGACTTACCCGCCTTCTTAAACTGATATGCTAATTTACCAATAGTCGTAGTCTTTCCCACTCCATTGACTCCGACAACCATAATTACATAAGGCGACTGTCCTTCCGGAATATCATAATTTTCCGTATCCACCGAATTATTTTCAGTCAATAACGCTGCGATTTCCTCTTTTAATATATGGTTCAGCTCCTCCGTATTAACATATTTATCCTTAGCGACCCGTTCTTCTATTCGTCTTATGATTTTCAATGTAGTTTCGACTCCTACATCCGAAGTTACCAATACTTCTTCCAAATTATCCAAGACTTCATCGTCTACCTTAGATTTGCCAGCTATCGCACGGGTTATCTTACTAAAAACACTCTCCTTTGTTTTAGCCAACCCTTTATCCAATGTTTCCTTTTTATCTTTTGAGAAAAAATCAAAGAATCCCATAGTATCCATTTTATTATAAATGCCACAAAGATAAGATAATTCAATAAGTAATACAAAAAAAAGTTCCTTTCATAAAAGAATGAAAGGAACTTTTTATCATCCAAAAATATATAATGCCCTAATTATTTCTTAAAGAAATCCTGAACTTTTTCATTAGGAACCATTTGCTCATCAAAAACGTAAGCACCGGTCTTCGGAGACTTCACCATTTTGATAACCTTAGTATAAGAACGTCCTTCTTTACTCTGAAGGGTTGCGACTGTTTTCTTTGCCATGGGTTATATTATTTAATTTCTTTATGTACTGTTACTCTTTTCAAAATAGGATTGTATTTTTTCAATTCCAATCTTTCAGTGGTATTTTTTCTATTCTTAGTTGTAATATAACGAGAAGTTCCCGGCATACCACTATCCTTATGTTCCGTACATTCAAGGATTACCTGCACTCTATTACCTTTTGCCTTTTTTGCCATAAGTCTAACTCTCCCAAATTTTAAGCAATTATTTTAATGCTTTTCCAATCACAATAACCCTTGGCAACAGCCTCATTCAAAGCTGCATCCAAACCTTTCTTATTGATAATACGTAAGCCATTAGCACAAATATTCAGGCTAATCCAGCAATCTTGCTCTACATAATAGAACTTTTTAGTAAACAAGTTCACGTCAAAGGTTCTTTTAGTTCTTCTCTTTGAATGTGAAACATTGTTGCCAATCATGGCTTTCTTTCCGGTAATTTGACAAATTTTCGACATTGCTATCTTATTTTTTAGTTTCTTTTTCTTGTTTATCCAAACAGAGTGCAAAGTTAGAGCTTTTATTCTTAATATACAAGCGTTTCTATAAAATAATTGATTATTCCTCCTTATTTTTGCCTTTAGTTACGAGTAAATCATACAATAACTGCAAAACAGAATGAGTGGCACGCGACACATTCAACTCACGCCCTTCATCTCCTTCCAGTTTTTGAGTAATAATCTTATCAGCATTTCCTGCGGCAATCCATATGGTACCAACCGGTTTCTCAGGCGTTCCTCCGCCAGGTCCGGCAATTCCAGATGTCGCTACGGCATAATCAGTCTTTAGCGAATTCATCACACCTTTTATCATTTCAACGATTGTTTCTTCACTTACCGCTCCATAAGTCTCCAACGTTTCCGGATTCACGTGAAGCAAATTTATCTTCACTTCATTAGAGTACCCCACTACGCCTCCTTTATAAAACTGAGAACTTCCTGGAACAGAAGTAATGGCTGCCGCCACATTTCCTGCTGTACAACTTTCCGCTGTCGACAATGTAGCACCTTGTTGCCACATCAAATCATTGATTTCCCTACTTATTACTTTTGTTTCTACTGACATAAACTTACATTTTTAAATTAGCACCCGCGAGTAGGCAGGCATATCTATCGTACAAAATTGTTTATCCAAATATTTAAAATACCCCGTCATAGCAATCATGGCGGCATTATCTGTCGTATAGCCGAACTTAGGGATGTACACCTTCCAACCATATTTTTTCGCATGTTCTCTGAAGGCATTGCGTAAACCATTATTGGCAGAAACGCCCCCGGCTACGGCCACTTCCCTTATATTCAAATCCTTGGCGGCCTTACGGAGCTTGCTCATTAGGATGTCCACGATTGTAGCTTCCAGCGATGCCGCCAAATCTTCCTTATGATGTACTATAAAATCCGGATCATCCTGTAACCATTCACGCAAAGAATAAAGGAAAGAGGTTTTCAAGCCGCTAAAACTGTAATCATAGCCAGGAATGTGAGGCTTGCTGAATGTATATGCCGAAGGATTGCCCTGCCGCGCCAACTTGTCGATAACCGGTCCGCCCGGATATCCCAGTCCCATCACCTTCGAACATTTATCTATGGCTTCTCCGGCGGCATCATCAATGGTCTGCCCTATTACTTTCATATCATTATAGGCATTTACCAAAATGATTTGTGAGTTCCCCCCTGAAACCAACAAGCATAAAAAAGGAAATTCAGGAGGATTAAAGTCTTCATCCGGAGCTTGAATAAAATGAGCTAACACATGTCCATGCAAGTGATTGACATCTATCATCGGGACACCTAAAGAACAAGCCAATCCCTTTGCAAAAGAAACACCGACCAATAATGACCCCATCAATCCCGGGCCTCTCGTGAAAGCAACGGCACTCAGCTGTTCTTTCGCTATCCCGGCCCGCTTCAACGCTTCATGCACTACAGGTACCACATTCTGCTGGTGCGCTCTGGAAGCCAGCTCCGGCACGACTCCTCCATAAGCCTCGTGCACAGCCTGACTCGCCACGACATTCGACAGCAACAGCCCATCTTTTATCACGGCCGCCGAAGTATCATCGCAAGAAGACTCTATACCCAAAATTATTATGCTCATTATCTATTCTTATCCTTATTATGTTTGCAAAATTATATATTTCCATCCCATCAATAAGTCAAAATCTCCAAACCATGCTCTGTCATCAAAAAAGTGTGCTCCCATTGAGCAGACGGCAATTCATCCTCCGTCACAACCGTCCATCCATCTTCCTCATCAATAAAAACGCGCCAGTCACCCATATTAATCATAGGCTCTATGGTAAATACCATACCTGGCACCAGAAGCATTCCGGTCCCTTTCCTACCGAAATGAAGGACTTCCGGATCCTCATGGAACTCCAGGCCAACTCCATGTCCACACAAATCACGCACTACCGAAAAGCCATTCTTCTTGGCATGCCTCTCAATGGCACAGCCGATATCGCCCACAAATCCGAAAGGCCGGGCCGCCTCCATGCCTATCAGCAAACATTCCTTGGCCACCCTTACCAGTTTCTCCTTTTCCGGAGTCGTTTGCCCTATTATGAACATACGCGAAGCATCCGAATAATACCCATCGAGAATCGTAGACACATCCACGTTGATAATGTCTCCCTCTTCCAACAGTGCCTCTTCGCTTGGAATCCCATGACACACCACTTCATTAATGGAAGTGCACACGCTTTTGGGGAAACCTTCGTAATGAAGCGGAGCCGGAACCGCTCCGTGCGCGACCGTATAATCATAAACGAGTCTATCTATTTCAGCCGTGCTCATGCCGGCATGTATTTCCTTCTCCACTAAATCAAGCACTCCAGTATTCACAACTCCGCTCCGGCGAATGCCTTCGATTTGCTCTGGAGTCTTGATTAATTTGCGGGATGGCACCAAATGCCCTTTATTTTGATAAAAGAGTACTTTCTTATCTAATTCAGTAAGTTCTTGTCCTTTCAGAATTTTCCAATTATTCATCCTCTTATGAAACATCTTCCTGTATATTAGTCTGTGCAAAGGTAGGGAAAAAAAGAAAAAACATAGCACTTTTATAGAATTTGTTCATTGGAATCTTACACATAACCCGCCATTCCCACACAAAAGAAGCATTAACGGCCTTCACACTACATTAAAATCACTTCATACTTCCCAAATGACAAGCCTGCAGCTGTCCGAGCCATAGGCCTGCGGCTACCCCAAGTGACAGGCCTGCGGATTGACAAGTGACAGGCGTGGCACTTGACACAAGCCATGCCTACCTAATCCGATTAGCCATACCCAAGTGAAGGAATCAGTTATGCTCAAGTGACAGAATGACTTAGGCATAAGGAATCCTATGAAGCAAATATCCCCGATGTCATGATTTTACCGACGCGCCATTCTTCCGCCGTCCCAAAACGAATAAAGAAAGAGCAGGGACGACAACAATCCCTCAAACCGATATACAACAAAAAAAGCTTCTCTTATGAGAAGCTTTTTCACAGAATGAGCGGAAAACGAGACTCGAACTCGCGACCCCAACCTTGGCAAGGTTGTGCTCTACCAACTGAGCTATTTCCGCATTTATCAGACAGTGAAGAGAATGAGACTCGAACTCACACGACATAATTGTCACTACCCCCTCAAAGTAGCGCGTCTACCAATTCCGCCATCTCTCCAATTATGTCTTTCGGCGTGCCCAGAACAAGACTCGAACTTGCACGGCTATTAACCACTCGCACCTGAAACGAGCGCGTCTACCATTCCGCCACCTGGGCATGCTTACCAGCCAATCCTGACTGCTGACATTTGTAAGAACTCTTTGGAGCGGAAAACGAGACTCGAACTCGCGACCCCAACCTTGGCAAGGTTGTGCTCTACCAACTGAGCTATTTCCGCGTTCATTCACCAAAAGAGGAAGTTTTTCTCTTTCGCGGATGCAAAGGTAGACTTTTTTATGGAACTTACAAATTTTTCCATTAAAAAATCACCTTAGCACATTCGATTTTTATAATCTTCATATGAAAAACGCCGGTATATCTCCAACTGTCCATCCTTGTGCAGCAAAGCAATACTCGGATGCCGAATCCCATTAAACATATTGGTCTTCACCATCGTATAATGTATCATATCTTCAAAAACAATACGCTCACCTACCCGCAACGAATGAGGAAAGCGCCAACTGCCCATATAGTCACCACTCAGACAACTATTCCCTCCCAGACGGTAAACATTCTCTTCTTCACTAATGTCTGCTGCCGCTTCCTGAGATAGAATCTCGGCCCCGCGTACAGCCGGCCGGTAGGGCATCTCCAAGCAATCGGGCATGTGACAGGTGAAGCTCACATCCAGAATGGCCGTGCGAATTCCTTTATTTACGACAATATCCACCACAGTCGCAACAAGCGTCCCTGTCTGCCAGGTAAAGGCAGAACCAGGTTCCAGAATAACACGTAATCCGGGATACCGCAGCTTCAATTTCCGAAGAAGACTTATCAGATGTTCCGTATCATAATCCTTACGCGTCATCAAATGACCACCCCCCAGATTCAACCACTTAATCTGAGGGAACCAACGGCCAAACTTATCTTCAATATGCCATAAGGTCCGCTCCAGCTCGTAAGAGCTGCTTTCGCAATGGCAATGGCAATGAAATCCCTCTATGCCGGCAGGCAAAACATCCGGCAATTGGTCTGCCGTCACGCCGAAGCGCGTGCCCGGAGCACAAGGATTATAAAGCTCCACTCCTACTTCCGAATACTCCGGATTGACGCGTATCCCACAAGAGACGCTTTCCGGACAAGCCTTCACTTGAGGATAGAAGCGTTGATATTGGCCAAGCGAATTGAACGTAATATGGCTGCTGCACGCCATTATCATAGGAAAATCCGCATCCGTATAAGCGGGAGAATAGGTATGCGCCTTGCTTCCGAACTCTTCATAAGCCAAACGGGCTTCATAAAGAGAACTGGCTGTTGTATAATCGATATACTCCCTGAATATGGAAAATGATTTCCACATGGCAAATGCCTTGAAGGCAAGAATAATCTCTACGCCGGCCCGCTCTTTTACTTGTTTTATCAGGCTTAGGTTTTTCCTTAGCAAGGTTTCTTCCATCACATAACAAGGAGATGGAACTTTTTCCAGTTGTTCTTTATCCATGTTTATCCATCGACTTTAAACCATACATATTTCATTATCCTATGCTCACCTCCCCCGCAGAATATCTTCTGTCTATATCATACCCCGGCCTTGCCGTCGCCCGCACGATTATTTATCCAATACCTTAAACCGGGCGAATTTCAGCAGCAGCTGTTTCTCACCCGCATGCCGGAAACGTACCGTAGCCTTACAATTTTCACCTGATCCTTCCACGCGGAGTACTTCTCCTATTCCAAAACGCTCATGTTCTATTAATTGTCCTTCCTGTACACCTGCCACAACGCCTCCTGCCCTCGATACCGAACGCGATGAAACAGAAGCAAGCCTGCTCATGTTCCGAGGCACCGTGGGACGAATCAACTCTGCCTTAGGTTTCTCAAAAACCGTCCGCTTCGACAGAGGCTTCTCCCCGTGCCAAGCCTCACGAAAACGAGACACACCTTCATCTGCCTTACGGGCATAGGAAGTCTCTTGAGGCAGCTGCAAATAATGAGCATCAATGTCCTGAAGGAAACGGCTCGGATTGCCGAACTCCATCTTTCCATAACGGAAACGGCTACGGGCAAATGATAAATAGCAATGCTCCTCAGCACGGGTAATGGCTACATAAAATAAACGCCTCTCCTCCTCCATCTGGCGGGGAGACTCATGTGACATGGCACTCGGGAATAGTTCTTCCTCCATACCCACTATAAAGACTGTCTTAAATTCCAGTCCTTTAGCCGAATGTATAGTCATCAAAGTCACCTTTTCATCACCGGCAGACTTATCCATATCCTGATCGGAAAGCAAGGAGACTTCCGAAAGAAAATCAGAAAGGGCGACGTGCGTATTTCCCTCTTCTTCGCGGGAAGCACAGAAATCGTGCATACCGTTGATTAGCTCCTGCACATTTTCCTGCCGGCTCAGATTCTCAGGAGTCCGATCCTGATAAATATCACTCATGATACCGGAAAGAGCTACTATCTCCTGCCCCAATGTATAAGCATCCTTCTCTACTGCACCTGCAAGAAAAGTCTCAATCAATTCCCTAAAGGCCTGCAATTTTGCATGTGTGCCTTTATTCATATTGACTCCGTATTGCAAAGGATTGACTAACACTTCCCACAAACTGACATGTGCCTGTGTGGCCGCACTGACGATTTTGCCAACCGTTGTATCCCCGATACCCCGCGCCGGATAATTAATGACACGTTTTAAAGCCTCCTCGTCAGCCGGATTCACAGCCAGCCGAAAATAAGCTATCACATCTTTAATTTCCTTGCGCTGATAAAAGGAAAGTCCTCCATAAATACGGTAAGGCAACGAACGCTTACGCAATGCCTCCTCAAAGATTCGGGACTGGGCATTGGTACGATAAAGAATAGCAAAATCAGAATATGTGTACTTTTCCTTATTCCGCAACGCAACTATCTGATTCGCTACCATCTCCCCCTCTTCTACATCCGAATAGGCGTTAAATACAGCGATAGGTTCCCCTTTTTCTCTCTCTGAAAAAACTTCCTTACGTATTTGTCCCTGATTTTTTTCTATCAGGCTGTTCGCCGCCTGGACAATCATCTTCGTAGAACGGTAATTCCGCTCCAGCTTGAATAATTTAGCCCCTTGATATTGCTGGGTAAACTTCAGTATATTTTCTATCTTCGCTCCCCGAAAAGAATAAATGCTCTGCGCATCATCTCCCACCACACATACACGTTGGTTTTCCTTTGTCAGTTGCCACACAATACTATGCTGAGCATAGTTCGTATCCTGGTACTCGTCCACCAACACAAATCGGAAACGATCGGCATATTTATGACAAATCTCAGGATAGCGTGCAAACAATATATAAGTATACACTAGCAAATCATCAAAATCCATAGCTCCGGCTTGCCGGCAACGTTCCGTATAACGGCGGTAAATATCCCTCACTGCCGGCATTTTAGCCTCCACATCCGCTTTGTAAATCTCAGCGTCAGCCACGTATGCCCCAGGCAGGACCAACTGATTCTTGGCATTAGAGATATGCGCCTGCACTGATACTGGCTTATAAACTTTATCATCCAGATGCATTTCTTTGATAATCGTTTTGATAAGGTTGCGTGAATCAGCCTGGTCATAGATGGTAAAGTTAGACGTGAAGCCGATAGATTCCGCTTCAGCTCTTAAAATACGGGAAAAGATAGAATGAAACGTTCCCATCCAGAGATAACGAGCAGTTTTCCACCCGACCTGCTTGGCAATACGACTCTTCATTTCATCAGCGGCCTTATTGGTAAAAGTCAACGCTAAAATAGAAAACGGTTGGTATCCATGCTCCAGCAAATAGGCTATCTTATAAGTCAGTACGCGTGTCTTTCCCGATCCTGCACCGGCTATCACCAACGAAGGGCTATCGATACATTGTACGGCTTCATACTGACTTTCGTTTAATTCTTTCTTATAATTAATAGGCATATATTATTTTTTACGACTGCAAAAGTACATGATTCAGAACAAACGAACGAAAAATGAAGCCGGAAAGTTTTTCTAATCGTTTTATGAGACGAAGGTACAACTCGAAGATACTCATATTAAATCTAAACGGATATATTCAGGAAATTTAGTTCCTCTTCGAACATTTCAAGCCCACGGATTGTTTCTATATTATACGAAGGACTTATTTAAAAAATAACAAGTATGAAAATATTAACCTCTTTAATCTGTGTCATTATGAATTATCAAATGCCACAACTCCCTTATCCTCACGATTCGTTGGAACCGGTCATAAGCAGTGAAACGATTGATTTCCATTACGGAAAACATTTACAAACCTATGTAAATAACTTGAATAACCTAGTAAAAGGCACCTCTTTTGAAGGAAAAACGATAGAAGAAATAGTTGAAACAGCTCCAGACGGTGCAATTTTCAATAATGCCGGACAGGTATTGAACCATACTCTTTACTTCCTCCAATTTACTCCACTCCAAAAACAAAAAGAGCCGCAGGGGAAATTGGCAGAAGCCATCATGCGCGATTTTGGAAGTTTCGAAGAAATGAAAAAACAAATGGAAGAAGCCGCTATTGGACTATTCGGATCAGGATGGGCTTGGCTCTGTATCGACCACAATGGAAAACTGCACATCACCAAGGAAGTAAACGGAGGCAATCCTTTACGCAACGGAATGAAGCCATTGTTGGGATTCGATATATGGGAACACGCTTACTACTTGGATTATCAAAACAGAAGGGCAGACCATGTAAAGAAGCTTTGGGATATCATTGACTGGATAATCATAGAACAACGTCTGTAATAGGGCCTTAAAACTCAGTAAAAAATACCGGACCACATCCTGCCGACAGGAAATATACCATTATATAATATGTGGTCCGGCCTTTTTATAATATATCTTCCTATCAACTATTCATATATACGAATACTCTTTATGAATCTTAAATCAATAAAAACTTAAAATAACAAGAAAAAAATAAAGCACTTCCTATTTTTTATCTTATCTTTGCCCCCGTAAAACAAAGGGGTGCCCAATGTTGACGGGCTGAGATCACACCCTATGAACCTGATTCGGTTAGTACCGACGAAGGGATTTGTTGCAAATACTTCCTGATTTTAGCGCTTCACAAGCTACTCTTTGCTTTACATCATTAAAAATAAAAAGATTATGAAATTATTCGTGAATAGTAAAGAGACCGATTTACCTGAGAACTCCCATCTACGGGAATTAGCCAATCTGTTGCAACTTCCTGAAAAAGGCGTGGCCGTAGCCGTAAACAATAAAATGGTATTCCGTAACGAATGGGAAAATCATGTGCTAAAGGAAAATGACCGTATCACTATCATTAAAGCTGCTTGTGGAGGATAAAACGATGAAACAATTACAATTCATCACCCATTATACCGATCGGTATTCCTACTACGACTCCGCCCGTATGGCTTTGGAAGGAGGTTGCCGATGGATACAGCTACGTATGAAAGAATCTTCCGAAAAAGAAGTAAAAGAAGAAGCCCTGCGCATACAGGAATTATGTAAAGAATATGAAGCGATTTTCATCCTTGACGATTATGTGGAAATAGCCCAACAAATTCATGCCGATGGAGTGCATCTGGGTAAAAAAGACATGCCCATAGCCCAAGCCCGGCAGATTTTAGGTAAAGAGTACATTATTGGAGGAACAGCCAACACATTTGAAGACATACAGCAACATGCAGCAGATGAAGCGGATTATATAGGTTGTGGTCCTTTCCGTTTTACGACCACCAAAAAGAATCTCAGCCCCATATTGGGGTTGGAAGGATACCGGCTCATTGTAGAACGCATGCGCCAAGCCGGTATTCAGCTTCCTATTGTAGCTATCGGTGGAATCACTTACGAAGATATCCCATCTATCATGAATACAGGTGTATCAGGCATTGCTTTATCCGGTACAATTCTCCGGGCTGAAGATCCTGTAAAAGAAACAGAACGAATACTTAACTTATAATTACTTTTAAACACGGAAAACAAATTCAAGTTACTTATTAATATTTATGTAAATTCATTAGATAAAGATATTTACGCTAGTTACGTTAAAAAAACAAACAATATGGAAAAATTAATTATTGCGGGTAAGGAATTCACATCCCGCTTATTTCTGGGAACCGGAAAGTTTAACTCCAATACGATAATGGAAGAAACTATTATAGCCTCGGGCACAGAAATGGTAACTGTAGCCATGAAACGTATCGAATTGGAAGATAAAGAAGATGACATGCTCCAGCATATCACCAAACCAAATATACAATTATTGCCTAATACCTCAGGTGTCCGTGACGCGGAAGAAGCCGTTTTTGCAGCCCAGATGGCCCGTGAAGCTTTCGGCACAAACTGGTTAAAACTGGAGATTCACCCAGATCCGCGTTATTTATTACCCGATTCGGTAGAAACCCTTAAAGCAACAGAACAGCTTGTAAAATTAGGATTCATAGTATTGCCATATTGTCAAGCCGACCCAACCCTTTGTCGACAACTCGAAGAGGCCGGAGCGGCTACAGTCATGCCGCTGGGTGCTCCAATTGGAACCAACAAAGGATTACAAACTAAAGAATTCCTGCGTATTATTATCGAACAAGCCAATGTCCCAGTCGTAGTAGATGCAGGGATAGGAGCGCCCAGCCATGCTGCCGAAGCTATGGAAATCGGTGCATCAGCCTGCTTGGTCAATACTGCTATTGCAGTAGCTGGGAATCCGATAGAAATGGCCCAAGCTTTCAAAAAAGCTATAGAAGCGGGAAGAATGGCTTACGAAAGCGGATTGGGAAGTGTCATGAACACTTTTGAAGCTTCTGCCAGCTCACCGCTGACAGATTTTTTAAACAATTAATTTTCAACTATAACCCTTTTATAATCTTAATCAGCCATCATGAACAATCAACTAACCAGAACTCCTTTTCCTAACTCAGAAAAGGTATATATACAAGGTAAATTGTTTCCCGAAATACAAGTAGCCATGCGTAAGGTTAATCTTACCCCTACCGTGACCATTGAAAACGGAGAAAAAAAAATGACGGACAATCCTTCGGTATACATATATGATACAAGCGGCCCGTTCAGTGATCCTAATGCGGCTATTGACTTGAAAAAAGGATTACCCCGGCTGCGTGAAAAATGGATTCTTGAACGGGGCAATATAGAACGTCTTCCTGAAATTACCTCAGAATATGGACGCATGCGCCGAAATGACAAAAGCTTGGATACCCTTCGTTTTGAACATATAGCTTTGCCATATCGTGCTCAACAAGGTAAACAAATTTCCCAAATGTACTATGCAAAGCAAGGTATCATTACTCCTGAGATGGAATATGTAGCCATACGGGAAAATATGAACTGTGCCGAACTGGGAATCAGTACGTACATCACTCCAGAATTCGTACGCCAAGAAATTGCAGAAGGACGTGCTGTATTACCAGCCAACATCAATCATCCGGAAGCCGAACCTATGATCATAGGACGGAATTTTTTAGTAAAAATCAATACTAATATTGGAAATTCCGCTACAACCTCCGGTATCGAAGAAGAAGTGGAAAAAGCGGTATGGAGCTGCCGTTGGGGAGGTGATACCCTAATGGACTTATCCACAGGGGACAATATCCATGAAACACGCGAATGGATTGTTCGTAACTGCCCAGTTCCGGTAGGGACCGTGCCTATTTATCAAGCTTTGGAAAAGGTTAACGGTAAAGTTGAAGCCCTTACATGGGAAATCTATAAAGACACACTGATTGAACAATGCGAACAAGGAGTCGATTATTTTACTATCCATGCTGGCATTCGCAGACAAAATATACATTTAGCAGATAAACGGTTATGCGGAATTGTCAGCCGAGGAGGCAGTATCATGAGCAAATGGTGTCTCATTCACAATCGGGAAAGCTTCCTTTACGAACATTTTGATGACATTTGCGACATTCTTGCCAGGTATGATGTAGCCATTTCCTTAGGAGACGGACTACGTCCGGGGTGTACAGCCGATGCCAACGATGAAGCTCAATTTGCCGAATTGGATACAATGGGAGAATTAGTACTTCGGGCTTGGAATAAAAATGTACAAGCTTTTATTGAAGGACCAGGCCATGTACCATTACACAAAATTAAAGAAAATATGGAACGCCAAATTTCTCATTGCCATAATGCACCATTCTATACACTGGGGCCCTTGGTAACAGACATCGCCCCCGGATACGATCACATCACATCGGCTATTGGCGCAACGCAAATAGGCTGGCTGGGTACAGCTATGCTTTGTTATGTTACACCCAAAGAGCACCTTGGATTACCGAACAAAGAAGATGTACGAGTGGGGGTTATCACATACAAGATAGCAGCACATGCTGCTGACATAGCTAAGGGGCATCCGGGAGCGACCATACGAGACGATGCCTTGTCCAAAGCACGCTATGAATTCCGTTGGAAAGACCAGTTCAACCTAAGTCTTGATCCGGAAAGGGCCTTAGAATATTTTAAAGCCGGTCATCATGAAGATGGTGAATATTGCACTATGTGCGGACCAAATTTCTGTGCCATGAAACTGAGTAGGGACTTAAAAGATTGTGTCAAATAAAGAAATGCATACTATACAAATAGGTGATATCACTATGCGTGAAGCCACATCCAAAGACATAGACGCAAAAATAATTTTTGATGCTATTGGCACACATCGGAATGATTTGAGAGTCTGGCTGCTTTTTGTGGATACATTGCAAATAGTAGAAGACGAAAAAGCATTTTGGGTATCGGTGTGCGATACAGAGGTGGAAGTACGGCATGCTCCCTATATGATTCTCGTAGATAATCAGTTTGCCGGACTGGTATTACGTAAACGAGGTTGCACTGCATACAAATACATTACGCCATCAAGAACTACATCGGTAATGCAATTTCACTCCGACTATAGTTCATATTGGAAGAGACCGAACGTGATGGTGAACAACTTTTTTAAGGAACAGTTCACTGACATCCACATTTACAGTATCTTGAAACATGAAGTAAATACTTGGCAAGATTAAATAAATTAGGATGTCTATAAGCAAATCTTTAAAAAGAAATGAAAAGAAAAAATATAAAATTGCACTTTAATCGAAAAACAATATGTTTTCAGAAGAATTAGAAAAAATATCATGGGAAGAGACGACAAAAGCCATCTATTCCAAAACAGATGCAGATGTACGCCGCGCCCTAACCAAAGAACATTGCAATGTAGATGACTTCATGGCGCTCATTTCGCCTGCGGCTGCCCCCTATATTGAGACTATGGCCAGACTAAGTCAAAAATACACGATGGAACGATTTGGCAAAACCATCTCCATGTTTGTACCTTTGTACATCACCAACTCCTGTACCAACTCTTGTATTTACTGTGGTTTTCATATCAGTAATCCCATGAAACGCACTATCTTGACAGAAGAAGAAATGGTAAACGAATATAAAGCCATTAAAAAACTGGCTCCATTCGAGAATCTGCTCATTGTGACCGGAGAAAATCCAGCTAAAGCAGGAGTTCCTTACATAGCTCGTGCTCTCGATTTAGCTAAGCCTTATTTCAGCAATTTGAAGATAGAAGTAATGCCTTTGAGTGCAGAAGAATACAAAAAACTAACCAACCATGGGCTGAATGGAGTTATATGCTTTCAGGAAACATACAACAAAGCCAACTATAACATTTATCACCCACGTGGTATGAAATCTAAATTCGAATGGCGTGTTAATGCATTCGACCGAATGGGACAGGCCGAAGTGCATTCCATCGGCATGGGGATATTAGTAGGATTAGAAGAATGGCGCACAGACATTACCATGATGGCTTACCATTTACGTTATCTGCAAAAGCATTATTGGAAAACAAAATACAGTGTCAACTTTCCCCGAATGAGACCATCGGAAAACGGGGGCTTCCAGCCGAATGTAATAATGAACGACCGTGAGCTCGCCCAAGTTACATTTGCCATGCGTATTTTCGATCACGATGTAGACATCTCTTATTCCACCCGTGAAAGTGCTGAATTCCGAAATCACATGGCAACTCTGGGAGTAACTACCATGAGTGCGGAAAGTAAAACAGAACCAGGAGGTTATTATAGCTATCCGCAAACATTGGAACAGTTTCATGTAAGCGATGAACGTACTGCCAAACAAGTTTGGCAAGATTTGCGGACGTTAGGACGAGAACCGATATGGAAAGATTGGGATGCTTCTTTCGACCATAAATAACTTTTTTAAAATCAATGAGCCTACTTACCGAATCATTCTTGAAGCAGGATCATTCATTTAACATTTTACTCTATGGAAACAAATTATCGGGGAAGATATGCAAGACAATGCATGTTACCCGAAATAGGACAAGAAGGACAAATAAAGTTAAAACAAGCTAAGGTCCTATTGGTAGGTGTAGGAGGATTAGGCTCTCCCATCTCCCTCTACCTAACTGGAGCCGGTGTTGGCACATTAGGTCTTATTGACGATGATATCGTCAGCATAACTAACTTACAACGACAGATACTTTATACGGAAAAAGAAATAGGCCTGTCCAAGGTACAACAAGCACAAAAAAAATTGGAAGCCCTGAATCCAGATGTCAGCATCAAGATCTATCCATTCAAACTGACATCCGAAAATGCTGAGGAATTAGTCGGGGCATATGATATCATTGTAGACGGATGCGATAATTTCTTTACTCGTTATCTGATAAATGATACATGCTTGAAAAAAGACAAGATTTACGTATATGGTGCCATTCGGGCTTTTGAAGGACAAGTCTCTGTATTCAATTATCCAGGTAGCCATAGTAATTATCAAAGTCTTTACCCAGATAAAGAAGAAATATTAAACATGCCTCTTCCACCTAAAGGAGTAATGGGTATAACTCCGGGAATTGTAGGATGCGTAGAAGCAACTGAAACCATAAAAATTATTTGTGGCTTCGGAGAAATTCTTTCCGATAAACTATGGACAATCAATTTAAAGAATATGCATACAGAAATAATTTCTCTCTAAATTCTGTCAGGCCTATGATTTTTTACTACATTTGCGTTAAATTCAATTGTTTATGAAATTAATTGTGATTACTACTCCTACTTTTTTTATAGAAGAGGATAAAATATTAACCACATTATTTGAAGAAGGCCTTGATTATCTTCATTTACGCAAGCCGGATACAGCCCCAATGCTTTCGGAACGCCTATTGACACTCATTCCTGAGCAATATCACAAACGAATCGTGACACATGACCATTTTTACTTGAAGGAAGAATTCAACTTAATGGGAATCCATCTCAACCACCGGAATCCGAATCTACCGGAAAACTATAAAGGACATATCAGCTGTTCATGCCATTCTATAGAAGAAGTAAAAAGAAAAAAGGGACCGTGTAACTATGTTTTTATGAGCCCTATATTCAACAGTATCTCTAAACAACATTATCTGTCTACATATTCAGCCGAAGACATTCGTAAAGCAGCCAAAGAAGATATTATCGATAAAAGAGTGATTGCACTAGGTGGAATTGATGCAGAAAACATTCCCCTCATAAAAGATTATGGTTTCGGCGGTGCAGCCATACTGGGTGATTTATGGAACAGGTTCGATACACGGTTCAACCAAGACTACAAAGAACTGATAGAGCATTTCCGCAATTTAAAAAAACTGTCTGATTAAGGTTAACTACAATTTTTCCAAGTACATTTCTTAAAATATAACGAAGATTTCATACCTTTGCAACCAAATTAAACCAATAGATAAATTCTATTACGAAATCATGAGCGAAAAAGCACCCTTTATGGTATTCTCCGGAACAAATTCGAAATACCTTGCAGAAAAAATTTGCACAAGTCTTCAGTGTGAATTGGGAAACATGAACATTATGCATTTTGCAGACGGCGAATTTGCCGTTTCTTACGAAGAATCTATTCGTGGTCGCGATGTTTTTTTAGTCCAGTCCACTTTTCCCAATTCCGATAACTTAATGGAACTATTACTGATGATTGACGCTGCCAAACGGGCATCTGCCAAAAGCATCGTCGCTGTTATTCCTTACTTCGGATGGGCACGCCAAGACAGAAAAGACAAACCTCGTGTATCTATCGGAGCAAAATTAGTAGCAGATTTATTAAGTGTTGCAGGAATAGACAGACTCATCACCATGGACTTACATGCTGACCAAATTCAAGGATTTTTTGATGTTCCGGTCGATCACCTATATGCCTCTGCCGTATTTATTCCTTATATTCAGTCTTTAAATCTTGAAAATCTAGTAATAGCAACGCCTGATGTTGGAGGTTCAAAAAGGGCAAGTACCTATTCTAAATATTTAGGAGTACCCTTGGTATTATGCAATAAGTCACGTGTAAAAGCAAATGAAGTAGCTTCCATGCAAATTATTGGCGATGTAAAAGGCAAGAATGTCATAGTGGTAGACGATATGGTAGACACCGCCGGCACCATTACCAAAGCGGCAGACATAATGAAAGAAACTGGTGCCCTGTCAGTTCGTGCCATTGCTACACACTGCGTCATGTCAGGTCCGGCCTCCGAACGTGTTCAAAATTCAAATTTGGAAGAAATTGTATTCACAGATAGCATACCTTATTCTAACCGTTGCGCAAAAGTAAAACAATTAACTATCGCAGATCTTTTTGCTGAAACAATCCGCCGGGTAATGAGTAACGAATCCATCAGTTCTCAATATATCATTTAATAGCAAAAGTCAATAACTATAAAAGAAGCCGTCTTGTTGGTTAGACAGTCCCTTTATAGTTATTGACCTCTTTTCCTAATCTTCACAAGGTAGCTTAAACCAAAAAGTAGAGCCTATACTTGAGGGAAGTTTCGGTACTCATAAGCAGCATTACTCGATCTCAAGGATAAAGGTACGGAACAGGAAGACGGAAATATTGTGGATCTTCTTCGGAATACATACGGCAAACGCCATACTGATGATTGACAAGATCAGGAACAGAAAGGGAAAGCGGCATGAGATGATTTTACCGACAGAATCAGAAGAAGTCATCAGACTTCTTCCGAAGTGTCATGTCTTGACGGATAAAATTATGGAACGAAATGCGGAAAAATGGGGTCAGCGGATATTTCAGGTTGGTATCCATAATGTATCAGGCATATTGCGTACCTTTGCTCCATGAAAGCAGAACAG
>CANQSM010000060.1 GCA_947626525.1 uncultured Phocaeicola sp.
TTCTTTGTAAAGTTACAAAATATCTATCATATTGGCAAATAATTAGTTGACTAAATTCTGAATATCCCTAATTAGTTTTTAATATTCCGGCGGCTTCCTTTCGGGGAAGGGCCCGAAGGCGGTTTGCCTGCCGCGTTGCGTTTGGCTCGTGCAGGGATTGCACGGGGAGGGGTGAAACGCATGGCGTCGGGAGGGAATGAAGAAAGGTAAAGTCCTCCTCCCGCAAGTCATATACGGGATGGGAAAACTTTACCTTTATGCGGTCGGACCTGTTGGAACCGGTCGGGCATCAAGCCGTTGCGGCGCAGGTCATGCTGCGGCGGATTGGATGCTTGCCGGGACAGGTCGTGCCTTCAGCGTTACAGCACTTTCTTGTAGAGCTCCACGATGACTTCCTCGGTGACATCGCGTGGGTTGCCCGGAGTGCAGACGTCGGTGATGGCCTGTGCGGCCAGGGCCGGGATGTTTTCTTCTTTGATACCCAGCTCGGACAAATGTTGAGGGATGCCTACGCGGACAGCCAGCGCCTTCACCGCGTCGCAAGCCGCTTGGGCTGCCTCTTCAGCGCTCATTCCGGTGGTGTCCACTCCCATGGTGCGGGCAATCACGCCGTATTTCTCGATGCAGCAAGGCATGTTGTATTCCATGATGGTGGGCAGCAGCAATGCGTTGGCCACTCCGTGAGGTATGTCGAACAGCGAACCCATCGGGTGGGCCATTCCGTGAACCAGACCCAGACCCACGTTGGAGAAAGCCTGTGCGGCAATATACTGGGCCAGAGCCATGCCTTTGCGTCCTACGGGATTGGTAGGCTCCTCTACGGCGGTAGGCAAGTGTTCGGCAATCATTCTGATGGCTTGCAGCTCGTACATGTCCGACATCACCCAGGCTCCTTTGGTAATGTATCCCTCTATGGCGTGCGTCAAGGCGTCCATTCCGGTTGCGGCGGTCAGGCTTTTGGGAAGAGAGTACATCAGTTCCGGGTCGATGATGGCCACTGCGGGGATATCATTGGGGTCGACGCACACCATCTTCTTCTGTTTCTTTTCATCTATGATCACGTAGTTGATGGTCACCTCGGCGCCTGTTCCGGCCGTAGTGGGCAGCGCGATGATGGGAACCGACTTGTTTTTCGTGGGGGCGCATCCTTCCAGCGATACGACATCGGAGAATTCAGGGTTCGTTGTCACGATGCCGATGCCTTTGGCTGTGTCCATGGAGGAGCCGCCGCCTATGGCGATGAGGCAATCCGCGCCGGAAGCCTTGAACGCTTCCACTCCCTGTTTCACGTTCGTCACGGTGGGGTTGGGCTTGATTTCGCTGTAGATCTCGTAAGGGAATCCGGCTTCGTCCAATACGTCCGTTACCATTTTGGCGGTTCCTACCTTGAGCAGTCCTTTGTCTGTAGCAACCAATGCCTTGTGCAAATTGAGGCGGGTCAGTACTTCCGGCAGTTGTTTACGTGCACCGGCTCCGAAGTAAGACACTTCGTTTAAGATGAATCTGTTAATCATATTACTAAATTTAAAATGTTAAGTTGGTTGTTCGTATTGCATGCTTCGCCTTCCTGCCAAGAGAGGCGGGAGGCGTAGCTCTTGCAAAGGAAATAAAATAATTTCAAAGAGGGATGTTTTTTCGGGAAATATTTCATGCTTCCGCAGATTCCGCGCATGAGACCCGTGCCGTTGCGGCGGCTGCGTGCCGCCGCCTTCGCCTGACGTGTTGCGATGGTTTTTGCATTTTCTTCTTCGCGGGCTGCGGCAGGATGACGGATTTTATTTACCTTTGCGGATATAAAAATTGCTGGTAGTAGTTGGCGGGGGTTGGAAGTAGATAGAGAAAAAAGTGAATAAGTAATGGGAAAACAAACAAACGATATGGGTAATGGTTACCAATTGCCGGTGGATAATATAAGTGATGTGGTCGCTGAATATCAATTAGCTTTACGTTTCCGGAAGCGTGGAAATGGTGGATTGAGGGTGTTGTCGCTTTTTTCCGGATGTGGTGGGATGGATATCGGTTTTGAGGGAGGATTTGTCTGCCATAAAAAATCCATTAATCCGCAAAGTGGCTGGATTGAAAAGGAGGTGAAGGATGATTGGGTGGAAGTGAAAACGACTCGTTTTGAAACTGTTTTCGCCAATGACATATTGGAAGGGGCGAGGAATGCTTGGGTTTCATATATGTCCAAGAGGGGGCATGATTCGGATGTCTATCATTTCGGAAGTATTGTGGATATAGTGAAAAGCGTAAGAGAAGGGTTTAGTCCGTTTCCGGAAAGGATTGATGTCGTGACAGGAGGATTTCCGTGCCAGGACTTTAGTGTCGCCGGAAAACGGAAAGGATTTGATTCAAATAAAGACCATAATGGAAATATCCGAATGGGAAACCTGCCTTCAGAGGAAACAAGAGGAAAATTGTATTATTGGATGAAACAAGTTATAGACCTGACCCAACCTAAAATCTTTATAGCGGAGAATGTGAAAGGGCTGGTGAATTTAGGGGATGTGAAAGATATCATTCAGCGTGATTTTGCGGCGGCGGGAAACAATGGCTATATCGTGTTGCCTCCTAAAGTGTTGCATGCCGCTAATTATGGAGTGCCAGAGTCAAGGGAACGTGTTATTTTTATTGGGATACGTAAAAACGCATTGAACGGAAAGATGCGGAAGATATTGGAATCGGATGTGATACCGCCTGAATATAGCCCGTATCCTCTTCCGACTCATGCGTTCAATGTATGTGGAGAGAACCTTTTGCCTCCGGTTGTTTGTGGAGATGTGTTAAGGGGACTGAAAGAGCCTGAGGAATCGTCAGATCTTTCTCAGAGAATTTATTCAAAAGCGAAGTATATGGGTGCGCATTGTCAAGGGCAAAAAGAGATAGCCATGGATAGGATAGGCCCGACCATCCGTTCGGAACATCATGGAAATATTGAGTTCAGAAGGCTTTCCGTTGAGAATGGGGGTGTAATGTATGACGAATTGGAAAACGGACTTAAGGAAAGGCGGTTGACACCGAGGGAATGTGCGATGATTCAAACATTTCCACCTGATTATATGTTTGTCCGGCGTAGCCGTTACACAAAAAAGTTTGTGGTCTCATCATCTGAAGCCTATAAAGTGATTGGTAATGCGGTTCCTCCGGTTTTGGCTTATAACATTGCGATGAGGATACAGTCTTTATGGAATTTGTATTTTGAATAATTATGGAAGAGAATATTATATCAATCAGGAAGAAAGATGTCGTACGGGCGGATGAAGCGTTCGCTTTTTTGATGAGAAGAACCGAGAGACATATGAATGAATTATCATTGGCAAATCCTGAGATGTTTAGGAAAATGTCACCTTCCCTTTTTGAGAGAGAATCAGAGAAGTCCATTAAGGAAGTGTGCGCTGGAACTCCTTTTACGGAGGAGGATATAAAACTGGTCTCCGGACATACTTTCCCGGACATCATAGCGAATAAGTATTACGGTGTTGAGGTTAAGTCAACGGAAAAGAACCATTGGACTTCAACGGGAAGTAGTATTATGGAATCCACTAGGGATGAGAATGTCGCGAATATTTATATGCTTTTCGGCAATCTTGGAGGTAATCCTCCTGAATTTAAATGTAAACCATATCAAAGTGTCTTGAAAGAAATTGCTGTAACCCATTCTCCCCGTTATCTGATAGATATGGAACTTGAAGAAAAGGACACTATTTTCAGTAAAATTGGAATTCCTTATGACGTTTTTAGGAAGGAGACAAATAAGATAGGACTTATTAGAGATTATTACAGGAGTAAAGCGATAAAGGAAGAAAAGAGTGAAGTCCCATGGTGGTTAGGGGAAACTACCCCTATGACAATGGAAGTGATAAGGGATGGTTTTCCTAAGGAGAGAAAAAAGCGGCTTGTATCGGAGATGCTTATATTGTTTGATGATATCATATTGCGGGATTTCGCGTCTGCTGCGGTTTGGTTGTGTAGTAGGCGTAATACGATAAATCCGAGTTTCAGAGATATGTTTACGGCGGGAGGAAAATGTATAGAGATTGACGGAGACGCGTCGCTTACCCCTTATCCGCATATTGTATGCACGATTTTGGCGCATCGTGAGCAGATAGAAGAGATATTATCGAATCCGGGAGAATTATATGATGATATCGCTCAGATATGGCCGGACTCGGAATGTGGAGGAGACTTGTATGAGAGATGGATAGAGCGAACTCGGGCAGCGTTTAAAAAGAGCCCGGTTTTGGAGGAAATCCCGATAGCGGAACTTCTTCGGAATAGAAGTATTGTTACAGCAACAACAAAATAGGTATGGCGGACAAGATGACACCTGAACAGCGGCATCGTTGCATGAGCCGTATTCGCAGCAAGGATACTAAGCCGGAAATGGTTGTCAGAAGATGGCTATGGGCTGAAGGATACCGTTATCGTTTGAACTTGAAGAGACTGCCGGGAAAACCGGATATTGTATTGAGAAGGTTTCATACAGTCATTTTCGTGAACGGGTGTTTTTGGCATGGGCATGAGGATAAGTCCTGCTTTCGGGCTCCGAAAAGTAATGTGGATTTTTGGAATAGCAAGATTCAAAGGAATAGGGAGCGGGACAAACGTAACTATTTGAAGCTTGGAGAAATGGGATGGAATGTGATAGTCGTCTGGGAATGTCAGTTAGCCCCAAGATGTCGGGAGGATACATTGAGAGCTATTTCTTACAAACTTTCGAAAACGTATCTGGATTTGCAACATAGGGCTTATGAGGTAAGAGAAGATACCGTTCTTATGGTAGCGGATTCGGAAGTGAAATATGGAGTCGGAAACCGCGGATGAGGATGTGTGGCGCGTTTTTTTTCCGTACGAAGGCAGGATGGGTGGCCGATTTTATTTAAATTTGCGCACCTTGTCAAGCTTATGGCTGGCTGGGATGTACGGAGGCTTCCTTTCCCCGTGAAGGCTCGGGGAACGTGGCGGCATAAACGGAACGGGCGCGGACGGGAAATCCGGATGCGGGTGAAGCTGTGTGTGGGCCGTGGCATGGAGGAAGCCGGACATGGATGGGTAACGGACAGGCAGGTATTATGGAAATATCGGAATTGCAATCTATTTACGCGAAGCATTCGAATACGAAAGCGTTCGCCTCTTTGCTGGGAAATCCTTCGGTGAAGTCGGTTTTCCTGGAGCATCTGTGCGCCTCCTCGGCGGCTTTGTTCTTCTCTTCTTTCGTGAAGCGGGCGGACCGCCTGTTTGTCTGGGTGCTGAACGACCTGGAGGAGGCGGGCTATTTTTATCATGATTTGGTGCAGATTGACGGGGAGGCGGACATCTTGTTTTTCCCCTCCTCCTATCGCCGGGCCATCAAGTACGGACAGCGCGACGCGGCCAACGAGATACTCCGGACGGAAGTGCTGAGCCGCCTGCAGAAGGCGGAGAAGCCGTTCTGCGTCGTGACCTATCCGGATGCGTTGGCGGAGATGGTGGTATCGCGGGAAGCGTTGACGGAGAATACGCTGAGGCTGGATGTGGGCGGGCGCATGGAGCTCTCGGAGGTGGAGAAAAGGCTGGCGGCGTTGGGCTTCGGGCGGGTGGACTATGTGTACGAGCCGGGACAGTATGCCGTCAGGGGCAGTCTGGTGGATGTCTTTTCCTTCTCCTCGGAATATCCCTATCGGATTGACTTTTTCGGGGATGAAATCGACAGTATACGCTCGTTCGAGGTGGAGAGCCAGTTGTCGAGGGAGAGGAAGGACTCGGTGTCCGTGGTGCCCGAACTGACGCGTTGCGGCGGGACGGAGGTCTCGTTCCTCGACTTCCTGCCGGCCGACGCCTTGCTGGGCTTCAAGGATTTCCTGTGGACGCGCGAGCGGATAGATTCCATCCATGCGGACGCTTTCTCTTCCCAGGCGGCAGCCGCGCGGGCCGGGGAGGGAGACGGAGAGGGGAAGTTCCCCTCCACGCTCGACGGAAGCGGCTTCGCGGCCCGGGCCCTGACGTTCCGCCGGCTGGAGTTCGGCGCCAAGCCGACGGGAGTGCCTCAGGCCACGCTGACGTTCGACACCCTGGCACAGCCCGTCTTCCACAAGAACTTCGATTTGGTGGGCGATGCGCTGCGGCGGGCGTTGGAGGAGGGGTATCGCGTCTATATCCTGACGGACAGCGCCAAGCAGGCCGACCGCTTGAAGGCCATCTTCGAGGAGCGGGGAGACGACATCCCTTTTACTCCGGTGAACAGGACGTTGCACGAGGGATTTGCCGACCGCACGCTGCGCGCCTGCTTCTTTACCGACCATCAGATATTCGACCGCTTCCATAAGTACAACCTCAAGAGCGACAAGGCGCGGAGCGGGAAGGTGGCCCTTTCGCTGAAGGAACTGAGCCAGTTTGAGCCGGGCGACTATGTGGTGCATATCGACCACGGGGTGGGACGTTTCGCGGGGCTGGTGCGCGTACCGAACGGGAACACCACGCAGGAGGTGATCAAGATTGTGTATCAGAACGAGGATGTCGTGTTCGTCTCCATCCACTCCTTGCACAAGGTGTCCAAGTATAAGGGAAAGGAGGGGGAGCCTCCCCGCCTGAACAGGCTGGGCACCGGGGCATGGGAGAAGCTGAAGGAGAAGACCAAGACCAAGATAAAGGACATCGCCCGCGACCTGATAAGGCTCTATGCCCGCCGGAGGGAGGAGAAGGGACACGCTTTCGCGCCCGACTCCTTCATGCAGCATGAGCTGGAGGCGAGCTTCCTCTACGAGGACACGCCCGACCAGTTGAAGGCCACGCAGGACGTGAAGGCGGACATGGAGAGGGAGCGCCCGATGGACAGGCTGATTTGCGGCGACGTGGGCTTCGGAAAGACGGAGATTGCCGTGCGCGCCGCCTTCAAGGCGGTGGCGGACAACAAGCAGGTGGCCGTGCTGGTGCCCACCACGGTGCTGGCCTATCAGCATTACAAGACCTTCGGCGAGCGGCTGAAGGACTTCCCCTGCAAGGTGGATTATCTGAGCCGCGCCCGGAAGCCCGCCGATGTGAGACGGATATTGAAGGAGCTGAAGGAGGGGGAAGTGAACATCCTGGTGGGTACCCACCGCGTCATTGGCAGGGATGTGAAGTTCAAGGACCTCGGGCTGCTGATTGTCGACGAGGAGCAGAAGTTCGGGGTGGCGGTGAAGGAAAGGCTGAGGCAGATGAAGGTGAATGTGGACACGCTCACCATGACAGCCACTCCCATCCCCCGGACGTTGCAGTTCTCGCTGATGGGAGCCCGCGACTTGTCGGTGATTCAAACCCCGCCCCCCAACCGCTATCCCATCCAGACGGAGGTGCACCCTTTCAACGAGGAGATTATCGCCGAGGCCATCAACTTCGAGATGAGCCGCAACGGACAGGTCTTCATGGTGAACAACCGCATCCAGAACCTGGAGGAACTGGGCGGCATGGTACACCGTCTGGTGCCTGACGCGCGCGTCTGCGTCGGACACGGGCAGATGGAGCCGGAGAAGCTGGAGCGAATCATCCTCGATTTCGTGAACTACGATTATGACGTCCTCATAGCCACCTCCATCATTGAGAACGGCATAGACATCCCGAATGTCAATACGATTATCATCAACCAGGCGCAGAACTTCGGACTGAGCGACTTGCACCAGTTGCGCGGACGGGTGGGACGCGGCAACAGGAAGGCCTTCTGCTATCTGCTGGCGCCGCCGCTTTCGTCCCTGACCCAGGAGGCGCGCCGCCGCCTGCAGGCCATCGAGAACTTCTCCGACTTGGGAAGCGGCATTCATCTGGCCATGCAGGACCTGGACATACGCGGGGCCGGCAACTTGCTGGGCGCCGAGCAGAGCGGATTCATCGCCGATTTGGGGTATGAAACCTATCAGAAGATATTGGAGGAGGCGGTAAACGAACTGAAGACCGATGAGTTCGCCGACCTCTACGCGGAGGAGGCGCAGGCCGGAGGGGAACAGGCTGGCGGTGAGAACTTCGTCGCCGAATGCACGATAGAGAGTGATTTGGAATTGCTGTTCCCGGCCGGCTACATACCGAGCAGCAGCGAGCGGATGCTGCTCTATCGGGAGCTCGACGGTCTGGAGCAGGACAGGGAGGTGCAAGCCTTCAGGGAGCGGCTGGAAGACCGTTTCGGGAAAGTGCCCCCCGAGGGGATGGAGCTGTTGCGCGTCGTCCCGTTGAGGCGGTTGGGCAAGCGCCTGGGAGCCGAGAAGATATTCCTGAAGGCGGGCCGCATGACGCTTTTCCTTGTCAGCAATCCGGAAAGCCCTTATTATCAGAGCGCCGCTTTTGGGAAGATAATCGCTTACATGGGCAAGTATCCGCGCTATTGCAATTTGCGCGAGCAGAACGGCAAGCGGAGCATGGTGGTGAGAGGAGTGGAGAGCGTGGAGGCGGCCGTGTCCGTGCTGCAGGAGGTCGTCTCGATGGCGTAGGGGCGCCTCTTCCGGCCCGACCGGATGGCCGGTGTCTGAAGGATGTGTCTGGCGGGGCGGGGGTCATCCCGTATGTCGCGCCTGTCACTTGCCCCTCCGCGGACGTGCGTTTGGGGAAAATCATAGCTTTGCGATTGTGAAATTCATAAGTCCGCGGCTTTGGGAAGCCATAAGTCTGTCATTTGTCCCTCCGCAGACGTGTGGTTGAGGGAAGCCATAGGCTTGTCACTTGTCTTTCCGCAGGCTTGTCACTTGGGGTAGCCACAGGCTTGCGGCTTGGGAAGCCGCAGGCGTGTCATTTCCCTGCCTCTGTCGCTTTTGGCATGTGTCCCGTACGGGCTTTTTCTTCCGGTTCCGCGGCTTTTCCGGTTTGTCCGGAGGCTTTCGATATGGGGACGGAGGCAGGCGGTCGGACTCCCCTGTCCATCGCGCGTGGGATTGCCGTTCCGCATCCGGACGGAGCGGACGGAGGCAGGCGGTCGGACTCCCTTGTCCGTCGCGTGTCGGATTGTTGTTCCGCATCCGGACGGAGCGGACGGGGCCGGCGGGGGATTGCCTGTGAATCCGGCGGGGGATTGCCTGTGGGGACGGCGTCCGGCTTCGCGGCGCCGTCAGCGTCGCGGCATGGGACGGCTCAGGCGGTGGGGTCCCTGCGATACCGCTGCGGCGACATGCCTGTCTGCTTCCTGAAGAATGTGCCGAAGTAGGAGGCGTTGGGGAAATTCAGCTCGTCGGCGATTTCCTGAATGCTCCGTTGCGTGCTCTTCAGCAGGGAGATGCTTTTCCGGAGGATGGCCTTGAAGACGAGTTCCTGCACGGTGTATCCGCATATGGATTTGCACAGGGCCGACAGGTATTTGGGGGAGAGGCAGAGCTTGTCGGCGTAGAACTCCACGCCCCGTTCCTGCGTGTAGTATTGGTCGATGTACTGGAGCAGGCGCATGAAGGTCTCGTTTTTGTGCCCTATCGAGTCCCGGTTGGCTATCAGCTTCCGGTTGTATATGGAGCAGAGGCGGTAGGTGAGGGCCAGCAGCAGCAGTTTCTGCTCATAATGGTTGAAGGCGTTTTCCCCTATGCTTAACGTGCCGTCGAGCAGGGACATGTATCGGACGACTTCCTCTTCCTCTCCGGTCTTCCATACGTAGCACGGCTCCTGTATGAGCTGGGAGCACAGGTGCATGGAGATGACCAGGTTGCCCATAAGGTCGCGTATGGGGTTTATCTGGTAGATGAGGATGAACACTGCCAGGTCGTCCGATTCCTGCGTGACCTGGAAAATGGAGTCTTCGGGGAGGAAGAGCGTCTCACCCGCTTTGGCCGTGAAGGGTTTCTGGTTGAGGGTGAAGGAGAAACAGCCCCGGCGGCAGACCACCAGCCCCACTCCGTCCGTCTGGAAGGGGGCTTTGAGGGAGGACGGGAAGGAGAAGAGCGCTCCTTCCGAGCTGCATACGCTTTTCCGTAGGGATAAGTCTTTGTCTAACTTTGACAAACGTGTCTGTAGGCTTTCCATTGTCTTGTTTGTTGTCTGGTATTCTGTTTTACTTCAAATGGATTGAGACGGCTAAGTTAGTAATTTTCTTTTAGGATAGGGCACTGCCAACGCGAAAATTGTGCAAAAAAGACACGCGTAGAGTGTCCAGCCTGCCATTTCCTTCACGGCGGAGAGGGTCGCCTGCACCTGGACGCGGCCCTTTATGGACGTGGCGGCCATTTGCACGGCTTCCGTCTTCTCTTTTCCCTGGAATTGCATCCCCTGCATGGTTCCGGTGAACGAGGCGGAGGCGTCGGGGTTGAGCATGTCCACGTTTTGCGCGTATCGGGTGATATAGTGTTGCTGCCGCTCTTGCAGCATGTTCGTGTAGAAGGCTGCGCCGATGCTGGGGGCCAGCACCATGCGGACGGTCAGCATGGTGCATATCCACGACGAGAGGAACTTGTAGGGCATGCGTTGGGTGGCATACGTCGGTATCAGGGAGTAGAGCATCATCATGCCCGTGGAACGGAGGATGATGGGGTATTTCATCCGTTCGTACAGTCCGGCGCTTTGCACCTCGAAATACATGAACAGCGCCGACAGTCCCAGCAACAGGAATCCTCCGGCGAACAGGTATTTGAAATGCACGCCTTTCACGCTCAGCCCGATGGTCAGCATGCCGCCGATGAAGTATCCCAGCATGCACCAGTTGCCCAGCGTGGCGTTCTGCCAGTTGTCGAGTCGCATGCCTATTCCGGTGAATACGTTGACGAACATGGCGCTTGAGTTGAGGAACATCAGCAGGAAGTAGAGCAGTATGCCCATGCGGATGGTGCGCAGGCTGAGCACCTCAAGCAGGTAGTAGGGCTTCCGGTGCGTGGCTTCCATGTAGAGGAACAGGCCTCCGGCGAGGATGGCGATGGCTGTGGCCCAGCAGATGGTGGGGTCGTCGTACCAGTCGAGCACTTTGCCGTAGGTCAGCACGTAGGTGACGCCCATCAGCGCGATGCTGAACACGGTGGCGTTGCCGAATTGCCTGAAGTTGATGGGGAAGCGCTTCGTGTGGTACTTGTGGTAAGGCATGGTAATGAAGATGACAAGGATGCTGAGCAGTACCATTCCCATCATGTAATAGTATACGTTTTGCCATTCGTATTCGAAGGCGATCCAGGCCGTAAGGGAGGTGCCCAGCTGCCCCAGTATCATGAAGAAGAGGTAAATGGCCGGCTGCGCGGCGCTGCGCTCGATGTCCAGCTTGTCCCATCCCTCGCCGTCATGGGGCTCCATGCCGGGGGTGATTTTCAGGTAGGCCTCTATCTTGCCGGCGTAGAGGATGAGGGTGAACAGGTTGACCATCATCAGCACCATGCGCAGGAAGCCCATCAGCAGGCTGCACAGGGCCAGCAGGAAGATGCTGTCCGTCTTGGCGCAGATGTAGCTGAGGATGTACATGAGGGAGAAGCCGGCAAGGCACATCATCTTCTCCCGGCGGATGACCACCAACCGGTAGAGGAACGGCGCGAAGGCCGCCATGCCGATGGAGGTGGCGAAGTTGGTGAACTGGATGTGCTCGGAGAGGATGCCCAGTCCGCTCATCATCTCCGTACTGTTGACGGAGTAGACTCCGCCTACCGTCAGGATGGGCAGGAACAGCAGCAACAGGATGAGGATGCCGACAGGCTTGGGCACCCAGTTGTAGAACGGATAGTTTCGCGGATAAGAGGGCATGGGGGTCAGAGTTTAGCTTTTACTACCACCATCATGCCTGCCGCGAGCCGGTCGTTGTCTTCCTTCGAGAGGCCGGTAAAGTCGATGCGGACAGGGATGCGCTGTTGTATCTTGACGAAGTTGCCTGCCGAGTTGTCGGTGGGTACCAGTGAGTATTTGGAGCCTGTGGCGCCGGATATGGCGGTAATCTTTCCGGTGAACTCTTTCTTGCTGAGGGCGTCCACCTTGATGATGACTTCCTGTCCGATGGCCAGGTGCTCGATTTGTGTCTCCTTATAGTTGGCGATAATCCATTTCTGCGTGTCGGGCAGGATGTAGGTGATGGTTTGTCCGGCTGTGACATACTGGCCTTCTTCCAGGGCGCGGCGTCCCAGCTTTCCGTCGCAGGGGGCCACCACTACCGTGTACGAGAGGTTCAGCCGTGCCATGTCGAGGGCGGCCGCGGCCCGTTGGATGGCGGCTTCCGTGTTCTCGCGCCGGTGGGATACCTCGTTTACTCCCGCAAGGGCCGCCTTGCGTTGGCGTTTGGTGGCTTCCAGTTTTTTCAGTGTCGCTTCGTATTCCGTCTCTATCTGTTCCAGCTGGATGGGGGTGGCCGCGTTCCGCTTGACCAGGTTCTCGTAGCGCTGGCGGTCTTTCTCCAGTTTGGCCAGGCGGATTTCGATTTCGGAGATGGAGGCGTCGTATACCGAGGCCGTGGTCTGGGTGGTTTGCAGCGTCGCGTCCATTACGGTGGCTCCCGCTTGCGCGTCTTTCAGTGCCGCTTCGGCTTCCGCCACCCGGATTTTGTATTCCCGGTCGTCCAGTACGAGCAGCGTGTCTCCTTTCCTTACGTTCCGGTGCTCGGTGAAGTATATCTTCTTGATATATCCCGAGGCGCGCAGGTTGACGGGCGATATGTATTGCTCCACTTGCGCGTCGTTGCTGGTTTCCGATCGCTTGTATCCCCAAAAGAGGCCTACGACCTGAATGAGGCCCCATACCATGATGGCGATGCCGAGCAGGCTGACCGCGATTTGCCAGCGTTGCAGCTTTTTCAGTTTCAGTGCTTTCTTCTGATGGGTACTGGAGGGGATATGTTCATCTGTTGCTTTCATTGTTTTATGTTTTATAGGTTTTCTGATTGGAATTATATGGAATTGTTTCTCTTTTGTCTCCTGTTATGGCGCTTGTTCCTTGCCTGCCCGGGCGGATCCGCTTCGGTGAGCGGCCTTTGGCGGCTATGGCCGGACGAGCGATTCGATTTGTCCTGTCAGTTTCAGCAGCGTCAGGTTGGTGACGCGGTAGTTGTAGTGCGCGCTGATATAGTTGTTCTGTGCTTCGCTCATCCGCATCTCGTCCTGCAACACTTCCGTCATGGAGGCGATGCCCTCCTTGTAACGGTCCGATGTGACGGCGTACACCTCTTCGGCCAGCAGGTAGTTGTCTTTTTGCTTCTTGAAGTTGCGCTGGTTGTTCATCAGGTCGTTCGTGGCGTTCAGATATTGGGTTTGCAGGTTCTTGCGGGTGTTCTCCTGCTCCAGCTTTATGTTTTCCATGTCTATCCGTGCCTTGCGGTTTTTGTAGCGTTTGTCCAGTCCGTCGAAGAGGGGGACACGCAAGGAGAGCCCGAATCCGTATGAGCGGTACCAATGGTTGGACGGGCCTGAGTGGAACCAGTGGTGCAGCCTGTCCGTGTAAGCCGAGAACATCCAGTTGCCGGTCAGGCTGAGCGAAGGGAGGTAGCCGTCGTTAATCATTCGTCTTTGCTGTTCGGTGAGCCTGCCTTTCGACTGTAGCAATTGGAATTCGTACAGGTTGTCGGACAGTCCCGTCAAGGCTGCCGGAGTGATGGCTTCCGGGTTGACGGGTGTCAGGTTGATTTCCTCTTCGGCCGGATAGTCGATGATGTATTTCAGCATGTTGAGTTGCTGCGCCAGCATGGCTTGCGCGTTGTCATACTGTACTTTCAGGTTTTCCAGATTGATGTTCACCCGCTTTACGTCCACCTCCATGGCCATGCCGTTGTCATGAAACGCCAGGGTGATGTCCCTCAGGGCTTCCAGCCGGGCAATGTTTGCTTTGGTCAGCGTGATTTGTTCGGCGGTCGTTTGCCCGAGGTAGTAGATTTTGCAGATTTGCAGAATCAGGTCCTCTCGCGCCTTCCCGTACGCGAGGCCGTTGATTTCGTCCAGCGTCTTGGCTATGGAAATGGCCGTGTACATGGTCTGGTTATAGAGCGGCATTTGCAATTGGATGCCAGTGCTGGCGTTGTATTGCAAGGTGTAGGTAATGTTGTAGGGCACTCCGTATGATGAGCCGTCGGTGACGGATACGGGAGGTTCCATGTTGTTGTTGGCGTTGGCGAAGCCGTTGATTTGCGGAAGCAGTTTCGCCCTGTTTTCCGAAATGCCGTATTGTCCTTTTCGTATCTCGTTGCGTTGGCTCTGTAAGGAGAGATTGTGCTCGATGCCCCATTGCAGGCATTCTCCCAGAGTCAAGGTCTTTTGCGCGTTGCCGGTTAGGGCAATGAAACAGGAAACGGTAAATATGAACAGTTGTTTTTTCATCATGACATGCTTGTGATTTGTGGCAAAGGTATAGGCTTTCATGGGAAGAATACTATCCATTTAGCAACTGTTTATATTCATATTCTCCTTTTTTTGTGATGGAAGAGTATGCGTTTTCCTTTTGGACAGCCTCCTTCATCCTTATGGCGTGGAAAGGGTTCTTTCTTTTATGGCTGCATGGGCAATGCCGGTGAATGGACGGCGCCATGACAGCCGGAAGTCCGGCAACGCGCGGCGGTTTCATTGTGCGCTCCGCGCTGTTTGTTCGCGAGCCGTTGGCGGGCGCTTGCGCGATAGGTTGTGAATGGGGAGCTTAGGTCTTTCGCCTGCCGTATAGTTTCTCTATTAGGTCGGTACGGCCGATGCGTCGTAGTTCGGCGATGATTTGTCTGCGTTCTTCCGGCTTGTACCAGAAGAAGAATTGTCTTTGTGCCAGTTTCTCTTTCGGAGTCTTGGCCGAAAAGAGTGGTTCCAGTGTATAAGGGTGGAATCCCGTATACCATGCTTCCGTGCTGATGGTCATGGGGGTGGGGGTAAAGTCCTGCACCTGTTCCAGATGGAAATCCATCTGTTTGGTCAGTACGGCCAGTTCGGCCATATCCTCTTCGGTGCATCCCGGATGACTGGATATGAAGTAAGGTATGAGTTGCTGGTTGAGCCGTTGTTCCTTGTTGATGCGGTCGAACAGTTGCTTGAACTGTTGGAATTGACGGAACGGAGGCTTACGCATCAGATGCAGCACTCGGTCGCTGGTGTGTTCGGGGGCGACTTTCAGCCGCCCGCTTACATGGTTTGTTATCAGTTCTTTGGCATATTCGCGGGCGCTGCGGTCGATGTGCTCGTCTCCGCTTTGGCGCAGTAACAAATCATACCGTACACCGCTGCCTATGAAGCTTTTCTTTATCCGGGGCAACGCGTCTACCGACCTGTAGAGGTCCAGTAACGGACGATGATCTGTGTTCAGGTTCGGACATACTTTAGGATGGATACAGGAAGGGCGCTTGCACCGGCCGCAAAGGGCCTTGTCTTTTCCACCCATGCGGTACATGTTGGCGGAAGGTCCTCCCAAATCGGATAGATATCCTTTGAAGTCGGGCATTTCGGTAATGGCCTTCACTTCCTTGAGTATGCTTTCCTTGCTCCGGCTGACAATGAACTTGCCTTGGTGGGCTGAGATGGTACAAAAGGCGCATCCCCCGAAACATCCCCGGTGAATGTTTACCGAGAACTTAATCATGTCATAGGCAGGAATGCGTTTGCCCTTATACTTAGGATGAGGCAGGCGGGTATAAGGCAAGTCGAAAGAGCGGTCGAGCTCCGCCTCGCTCATCGGAGGATAGGGAGGATTGACGACAACCATCTGTTTGCCTGTTTCCTGCAGGATGCGTCGTGCGGCGTATTTGTTTGATTCCTCCTCGATATGGCGTATGTTCATGGCCTGCTTTCTCTTGTCTTTCAGGCACTCTTCGTGCGGGAACAGCCGTACGTCCTCGGGGCGGATGCCGCCGGGAACATTTTCTTTCCCGCAAAGGTATGCCGTTTGGGGAATATCGGTGGGAAGCGGGGAATATGCCGGATGTTCCTGTAGTTTGCGGCATAGCTCCACAATGGGCTTTTCTCCCATGCCGTAAATTAACAAGTCGGCTCCGGAGTCAATGAGGATGCTTTTCCTCAGTGTATCCTGCCAATAATCGTAATGGGTGAGGCGGCGCATGGAGGCTTCGATACCTCCCAATATGACCGGGACGTCGGGATAAAGTTCCTTGAGGATGCGGGTATATACGATGGTAGGGTATTCCGGCCGCATGTCATGCCGTCCGTCGGGTGTGTAGGCATCTTCGGAACGTAATCGTTTGTTGGCCGTATACTTGTTGACCATCGAATCCATACATCCGGGTGCCACACCGAAAAAGAGACGGGGACGCCCTAACTTCTTGAAGTCGCGCAGGTCGTCGCGCCAATTGGGCTGCGGCACGATGGCTGTTCTCAATCCTTCTGCCTCGAGGGTACGTCCGATGACAGCTGCTCCGAAAGAAGGATGGTCCACGTATGCGTCGGCACTGAACAGAATCACGTCCAACGCGTCCCATTCACGCAGCTCTACCTCTTTCCTGGTAGTAGGCAACCAGTCTGTGAGTTGATAAGCTCGCATTCTATTTTCTCTATGACAAACTAGTCTCGTATGCGCATTCTTTCCGTTTCTTATTTTTCCTGCGACTCGTTTTCTGTTTCCTGTTCATTTTTCCATTTTATGAAGAGCAGAATCAGCTGATGCAGGCCGAATGCCTTCATATTGTTGTGGTAGATCACATCGATGCACAAGTCAAGCAGGTCTTTGCAGTCTTCTTGAGAGGCAATGATGGACCGTATATTCAGTTTCAATTTGTCCAATACCGATTCGTCCACAATGCCGTTGCTGTCGATAAGATGTTGAAAGAGTGCGTATTTCTCTATCGTTTGAAGGTTCTCTTCTGATATTTCCAAGCTTCGTGTTCCGGAAGCATTCGTTTGTATTATGTGCATATTGCGTTGCTTTTTAGGTGAATGATAAGCAAAGGTAATGAAAAGATTGGTTGTAAATTCTATTTTCTATGGATAATATTGTAAATATCTCTCAAAACTCTCTATGGATATTCGATGATTGTTGTTTATTCTGTTATCTTTGCAAGGGAGATGGAAATAGGCGGGGAGTAAATTCTCTTTCTGTAGGAAGAAGGCTCCGCGTTATTTCTGGGAAATGGAATAAATCATGAAGATTATGGAAAACAAGTTTAGAAGACCCGGTAATGGGGAAGTGTGTGTACAGGGAATTTCCGGACTTGACGAGAATGCCCGTAGATATGAAATTGGCGACGGCGTGGTCTTATTCAGTGGAAGCGGCTATTGTCTCACACTGGTAAACATGCAGACCGGCAAAGTGCGGCAGTTTGTCAGTAATAGCGGAAAACTGCTGGTTGATGATGCTGAAATAGATTATGAGAGTGTGCGTAAGGAACTGAAACATTATGGTAATGTGGATGAAAAGTTGCTGCGTTATGGTGGTCTTGGAAGATATGATGATTTCAAAAATGGATATTGTGCGCTTTCTTGGACGGTCTATCCGGATGGGGCGTATTTTGCTGATGAGGATGGTTATGGAATGGAGGACAATGATGAGGAAGTGGTGTATGGCATTATCAATACTGATTTTGAGATAGTAGTTCCGTTCCGTCCCATGAAGGATGTAAAGAGTGTATTGCAAGAGTTTAGAAAAGGATTAAAATAATTTGTACGTTATGAAGAACATTGTTGCTTTTTTATTGTTTCTGTTGGGGAGCACCTCGCTTTCTGCCCAATCTGTTTATTCCAATGAGATGGCCCGGTCGCAGGGGTATCACTGGACGCATGGCAAAAACTGGGATTACGTAAGCGGGCTGGTTGCCAAGTCGCTGCTTGACCTGTGCAAACAGTACGGCGTGGAAGGAGAGAGGGCCGATTATTATGCTTGGGCGAAGGATTATGCCGACAGGGCGCTCAATGAAGATGGCTCTTTTAAGGATTTCCGTAAAGGGAATATCGACAACATCAATGCCGGTAAGGTCTTGTTTGAGCTTTACCGCCATGAAAAAATGCTGGATGAGAAGAACGGAACGCGTCATGCTGACCGGTATAAGGCGGCAGCTGATTTTCTGAAGAATTATTTGCAGAAAGAGTACCCGCGTATCCAGTTTGGTGATGCCAAGGGATGTTTTTTCCATAAAGCCATCTATCCGAATCAGATGTGGTTGGACGGATTGTATATGGGAGCTACCTTTTATGCGGAGTGGCTGGCCAATTTTGCCCCGGATGATATGTATGCATGGAGTGATGTGGCCAACCAGTTCAAGGTGGTTCACAAACATACATACGATAAGGATAAGAAGTTGAATTACCATGGGTGGTCGGCTGATCCGGAGGATGAGAATTCGTTTTGGGCCAATCGGACCGAGCCTTATAAAGGTTGCTCTAAAGAATTTTGGGGGAGAGGAATGGGATGGTTCTTTGCGGCGTTGATAGATGTGCTGGAGAACATGCCGAAATCACATCCCGATTACAAGGAATTGACCGGAATTGTGAATGAAGTGGCCGAGGGACTTGCCCGGTGGCAGGACAAAAAGAGTGGCGTGTGGTATCAGCTGCTGCAATATGATGATTCGTATATGAGCCATTGTGGAAAGCCGAACTATTTGGAGTCTTCCGCCTCGGGGATGTTCACTTATGCTTATCTGAAAGGCATACGTATCGGGGTTCTTCCCGCGGAATATGAAAAGGTAGCGTTGAAAGCTTATGATGGTTTATTGAAAACATTTGTGACGAAGAATGAAGACGGAACCTTGAATTTGAACCAGTCTTGCCGCTCGGCGGGTTTGGGACCGGCAAAGAGCAAGGACCGGGATGGCTCAGCCGATTATTATCTTTGTGGTGGAGACGTCTGGATTGTTCACAACGAAGGCAAAGCGATAGGCCCCTTTATTATGGCAAGTCTGGAATATGAACGTTTGAAGAAGTAGATGATTCAATGGAGATATTCGAGACAGGCAGGCAGACTCTTGCTGAAGCAGGTTCCCGTTGCTTACGGAATGAATATGGAACTGTTTGTTTTGTGCTGGAAAGGTGACTTGCTCTCAGGCTTGTGCAACGGCTATTTGTTTGGCATACAAACATGTAACCGTTGCCGACTTCCTGGTCTTGTATAAAACAAAGAGACTGACCGGTAAGTCGTTTCGACTTTCTAGTCAGCCTCTTGTATTGACATAAGTGCTTTGTTTAAAGATTACTGTGATATAATCCTGAAAACAAAGAATGAACCTTTTCTAATCTTTTTACCTTTTAAATGTTAAGCTACTTCGTAGCCTCCTCTTAGGATATTGTTTCCTATTTCCTTGAGGCACTTAACGATTAAGTCTAATACCTTTTTCATCTTGTTATCCTTTCTTTTTATATTCGACACCGCAAAAGTAAGGCCTTTATCATTACTGGCATGAAGGAAAGAGAAGAAATTAAAGGAAGTGTCCAATTTCTTGATACAAATCAAGAAAAGGCCCGTCATCGAGCACGGAATAGGATTTAGAAACCTAAGAGCATGAATTCACTCTCAAAGTTGGGTGTAAATATGTCATTCCCTATGTTTGCCTTAATCTCATCCATATTCCAAAAGCGTCCGTCTGCCAACTCTTCACTGGGGGTAATCGCTCCGTTATAGACTGTTTTGTATGAATAAACGAGTTCTTTCTCTCTGGCAGATTCGAAAACGTATGACTGGATAAATTCCGGTTGAAAACCCGTAATGCCTAACTCCTCATAGGCTTCCCGCTTCAGCGCTCTTTCCACATTCTCTCCTAAATCGATGTGCCCGCCTACTGATGTGTCCCATTTCCCCGGTTGGATGTCTTTCCATTCGGGGCGTTTTTGCAGGTAAAGTTCTCCCTGACGGTTGAACACGTGCAAGTGTATGACCGGATGCAGTAATTTGCTGCCATTATGGCACTCTCCCCGTCGGGCCGCACCAATGATATTCCCCTGTTCGTCCACAAGAGGAAACATTTCTTCCTTGTTATCGCCATGCATATCCGTTTCGTGTATGGACTGTCGGCTGCTGTTCTTCTCAGTCATTGTGGACTTCGTCCAGATGCCCGGTAGTGGAATCCATTATAAATCCTCTGACTTTGACGCCTGCCGGAATCAGGGGGTGGTGTCTTACGATGTGGACGCTTTTCCGTACAGCTTCTTCCGTATCGTTGAATCCGCTTAGCCAGCCACGCAGGTCGATGCCGCAATACTCCATCATTTCCATCTGTTCTTTCGAGACTCCGCGCTCTTGCATGTGCCGGAGCATGACTTCGCCGTCCATATGCCGCACGCCGCAATCGGTGTGGCCGATAATCATTATCTCTTCTACACCCAGTTCATAGATGGCTACCAGCAGGCTTCGTATGGCGCTCCCGAAAGGGTGGGTAATGGTACCTCCGGCATTCTTTATGATTTTGGCGTCACCGTTCTTCAGTCCCAGGGCGGCAGGCAGGAGTTCGGTTAGACGGGTGTCCATGCAAGTGACAATGGCGAGTTTCTTGTTCGGATATTTATCGGTAATGTATGGTTCGTATCCTTTGTCTTCCACAAAAGAGCGGTTGTAGTTTATTAGTTCATCAATCATTGTATGGTTGGATTTTTAATTGTCGGGGCAAATATAACATATTCGGTGGAATATTCCGTATTTCGCGTCTCCTAATTTTAATAAAAAGAATGATGAAAGAAGAGGTTGGGGATTGGATGAAGCGGTGGCGCGTGGCAGCGGTTCTTTATCCGGAAGCGGACGTGCTTGCCCGCGAGGGGGAACGCGCCCGGGCGGATACCCTTTGCGGCGTTCGGGGCAGCATACGAACTTAACAAATGGTAATCTTTATTTTTGAATGAGGCTGTATCTTTGCGCGCTGATTTAAGGATGAATTTGCTTTAGAACGTTTTCAGGTATGAAGGATGCGATTGATTTTGGAAACATGGAGATTCCGAAACTGTTTCGGAAGTTGCTGGTACCGACACTGCTGGGCATGGCCTTTTCCGCGGCTTTTGTCATCACGGACGGTATCTTTGTCGGGAAAGGGCTGGGCAGCGATGCCTTGGCGGCCGTGAACATTACGGCTCCGATGTTTTTGCTCACTACCGGAATCGGGCTGATGTTCGGATTGGGGGCTTCGGTGGTCGCTTCCATTCAATTGTCGCGGGGAAAGACAAGGGTGGCGCGCGTCCATATCACGCAGGCCGTGATGGTCTCTTCTCTCTTTCTGGCGCTTGCTTCGGTTCTTGTCTGCGCCTGTGCCTCCGATGTCGTGGTTGGCTTGGGCGCTTCGGAGCGGCTGAGGCCTTTGGCTGTCGAATATGTTTATTGGTTTGTGCCGTTTCTGGCTTTTTCCGCGTTGCTTCTGTCCGGCATGTTTTTCATTCGTCTGGATGGCTCGCCGAAGTATGCCATGTGGTGCAATACGGTGCCGGCGGTGATTAACATCGTGCTCGACTATGTGTTCATCTTCGTTTTCGGATGGGGGATGATGGGGGCGGCGTTGGCTACGAGCCTGGGTGAGGTAGTCGGTGGAGTCATGATATTGGCGTATCTTCTCCGCCGGAGCCATGCCATTCGTCTTGTCCGGGTGAAGGCGGGCTGGAAAAGCCTGCGGCTGACCGTCCGCGATGTGGGACATGTCTGCAGGCTGGGCATTTCTTCTTTTTTGTGTGAGGCCACCATTGCCTTCATGATGCTTGTCGGCAATTATATCTTTATCCGTCATTTGGGGGAAGACGGCGTGGCGGCATTCAGTATGGCCTGTTACTTCTTTCCTGTTATTTTTATGGTGTACAATGCGGTTGGGCAGTCGGCGCAGCCCATAATCAGCTATAATTTCGGCGCCGGCCGGAGTGACAGGGTGCGTGCCGCATACCGTTTGGCGTTGAAAGCCGCTTTGTGTTTCGGTCTGTTGTTCTGTGCCTTTACGGCACTGTTCCGGCAGGATATCGCCGGATGGTTCATCGATGCCCGCTGTCCTGCCTATGCCATAGCGGTGGACGGGCTGCCTTTGTTTGCCGTCGGGTTCATCTTCTTCGCGGTGAATATCGTTTCCATTGTCTATTTCCAGAGCGTGGAGCGGGCCGCCGCCGCCACTTGGGTGACGGTCATGCGCGGGTTTGTGCTTATGGCTGCCTGTTTCTTGTTCCTGCCGGGCGTGATGGGAGTGCCGGGCATTTGGCTGGCTGTCCCGCTGGCCGAGTCGCTGACCGCTTTCCTGGTCTGCGCCGTTTATTTCCGTCGGAAGAGGAAACAGTGAGGAGAATGTCTTATCTTTGCTGACCGAAGTTACGAAAAGAGTGTATTTTATTGGGAATGAGCGTATGTTAATTGCTCATGATAGTAATAGGTTACGATTTA
>CANQSM010000061.1 GCA_947626525.1 uncultured Phocaeicola sp.
GGATTCTTTTTTTTGCGTGTCCGCGTACTCCGTTCCCCTTCATTCCTCCTCTTCCTTTCTCCCCTGCACCGCCCCCCTTCCCGCATCCTCCGGACGGCGGACGGACTTCCTGCCTTCCCTTTTTCCTGTCTTCTGCTCCGTTTTTATGGCTTAACAATAACGTGAGTTCGACGAATTTAAAACAATGCAAGCTGTGTGTCAATCATTCTCGTAACATTGATACACAGCTTGCATTGTTTTAAATTCGTCGAACTCACGTTATTATTATACTATTTGCGGAATGTCCCTAAGTACTCCTGAAAGCAGGTTTAACAACTTTCGGGAGTGACTCTCAATAAACACAGCTTTTATTTGTAATTTTACAGTATTTACATTAAGAAGCCTAATAGGATACCAGCTGCTACGGCAGACCCGATAACGCCTGCTACATTTGGACCCATTGCATGCATCAATAGATAATTTGTCGGGTCGTATTCCAATCCTACTATTTGTGATATACGTGCTGAATCGGGTACGGCCGAAACACCGGCATTGCCAATCAATGGATTGATGCGTTTGTGCTTAGGCAATATAAGGTTGAACACTTTTACAAATAATACTCCAGAAGCGGTAGCGATAACAAAAGATAATGCACCTAATGCAAAAATCTTAATTGAATCAAATGTCAGAAACTCAGATGCTTGTGTTGAAGCTCCAACAGTGACACCTAACAGAATGGTAATCGTATCAATGAGTGGTCCCCGGGCCGTTTCTGCCAAGCGGCGTGTTACACCGCTTTCTTTGAGCAGATTTCCAAAAAATAGCATACCTAATAGAGGTAAACCTGACGGTACGAGGAATGCAGTGAGTAATAATCCGATAATTGGAAATATAACTTTTTCTGTGTGTGATACTTTACGGGGTGGTGGCATACGCATGACGCGCTCTTTATTGGTAGTCAACAAACGCATAATTGGGGGTTGGATAACTGGTACGAGCGCCATATATGAATATGCTGATACTGCGATCGCACCCATCAGGTTAGGGGCCAGTTTGGAAGAAAGGAAAATAGCGGTAGGCCCATCCGCACCTCCGATAATACCGATTGCACCAGCCTGACTGGGACTAAATCCCATTCCTAAAGCTATCATATATGCTCCGAAAATACCAAATTGAGCGGCAGCTCCAATAGGTAACAGCTTTGGATTGGAAATCAAAGCCGAAAAGTCGGTCATGGCACCAATACCTAAAAATATAAGTGGTGGATACCATCCGGAAGTTACTCCCTGATATAGTATATTCAGTACAGATCCTTCTTCATAGATTCCTACTTTCAGTCCAGCTTCCATATTGAATGGGATATTTCCGATCAGGATACCGAAACCAATGGGTATAAGTAGCATAGGTTCAAATTCTTTGGCGATAGCCAAGTAAATGAACACTAAACCTATCAGAATCATGATGAGATGTCCGACCGTTGCATTAGCAAAACCGGTATAGGTCCAGAAGTCAGATAGATTATTTCCTAAAAAAGATAAGAACTCGCCCATTTTATCCGATAATTACGAGGTCAGTGCCTTCCAAAACGGAGTCTCCCGCTTTTACATTGATGGCTATAATTTTACCGTCACGGTCGGCATTGATATTGTTTTCCATTTTCATGGCCTCTAATATCGCTATGGTCTGACCTTTCTTTACTTCATCTCCTACATTGACTTTTACTTCAAGTATCACACCGGGAAGAGGGGATTTCACGCCTTTTCCACCAGCAGGGGTTACATTAGTTGCAGATTGAGTTGCAGGTGCTACCGTAGGTTTAGGGGTAGCAGCCGGACGAACTATGGGTTTTACGGCAGTCTGTTCTGCTTCTTTTTTCTCCATTTCTACTTTGTAGGAAGTTCCGTTTACTTCTACATTTGCAATGTTTCCTTCTATTTCACCGATTATTACTTTATAGTCTTTACCGTTGATTTTATATTTATATTCTTTCATAATTTCTTAATTGAGTTTGTTTACAATATTAATAACTTATTTCCTTTGAGGAATGATGCGTAGTGCATTCCATTTGGCACTCCATGGAGAATTGGTACGACGAATCGTTAGAACTTGTTTTTCCACATCGTGTACGGAGCCTAATGATTCGTGTAAAGCCATAGCGATGGCCGCATACATTTCATCATTATTACATCCACATGTTGTTTTGTTTTCCGTCTCTTCTTTTTTCATATTCAGTTTTTCTATAAATTTTTGATTAGGTTTGTCTTTAGCTCGTTGGCTAAGTCCTACAGCGATTTTTCCCACACCTCTAAACAAAACATAGAGAGTAAGAAGTCCGGCAAATACAACTGTCATAGCTGTAATAGACATGCCAATGCCCGATTCGTCCTGTTTCTGAAACTTGTCTACTTTTTCATTCCGTTCGATGGTAAGGTTATTGGTACTGGGAGTTACATAATGTTTTTCATCAATCCCTTTTACTTCCCATTCTTTGGAGGCGTCCCATACGCGTGCGTAAGAAAGATTCTTTCCAAGTACAGGTACTATAACTTCGTCAATCAGTTTGTGTCCAGAGTCGTATAGTCCCACCCAATTGCGTTTCAAGGTATCTAAAACACAACTAGTATGGAATGTTCCGCGACTAGGCTTGCCGTCAGCCCAAAAAAGAGCATGTTGGCGAGGCTTGATTAAAGTTTGTACATCGCCTTTGGGAATAAAATAGGTAATTGTATCCCTTGGTTCACTACTTACTTTTAACTGATATCCTGCTAAATCAACACTTCCATACGACTTGTTGAATATTTCAATCCATGCATTGTGTGTACCGTAATCATCTTGAAAATTACTGCTATTGTTTGTCAGCACTTCATTGATTACCGTTTTGATATTGCTGTCTGTTTGTGTGCACGAACAAACAAACAGCAATGCAATGAATGATAGAAATATTCGAATGTTAAATTTATTCATATCTATTCTATATAGTATTCTTGAGCGATTACAATGGAATGTTTCCATGTTTCTTGGCTGGATTGGTCACTTTCTTCGTTTGCAATTGGGCTAAAGCACGGATAATGCGAAAACGAGTGTTACGTGGTTCAATTACATCATCAATATATCCATATTTTGCCGCATTATATGGATTAGCGAACAATTTCGTGTATTCTGCTTCTTTCTCGGCCATAAAAGCTTTGGGGTCTTCCGCTTCTTTCGCTTCTTTTGCATAAAGAACCTCCACAGCTCCTGCACCTCCCATTACTGCAATCTCTGCTGAAGGCCATGCATAGTTCATATCGCCACGAAGTTGCTTGCAGCTCATTACAATGTGAGAACCTCCATAAGATTTGCGTAAAGTAACGGTAACTTTGGGTACAGTGGCTTCTCCGTATGCATAAAGTAATTTAGCTCCATGCAAAATGACGGCGTTATATTCCTGTCCGGTTCCCGGTAAGAAGCCCGGAACATCCACTAACGATACAATCGGGATGTTGAAAGCATCGCAGAAACGGACGAAACGTGCCCCTTTGCGAGATGCATTACAGTCGAGCACTCCGGCGTAACGGCATGGCTGATTAGCTACGATTCCTACCGATTGACCGTTAAATCTCGCGAAGCCGATGATGATATTGGTAGCATATTGTTTTTGTACTTCCAAGAATTCTCCATTATCAACAATAGCTCCAATCACTTCATACATATCATAAGCTTTGTTTGGATTATCAGGGATAATTTCATTCAAAGAATCTTCCATTCGGTCTATTGGATCTGTACAATCTACATAAGGAGCCTCTTCCATGTTATTTTGAGGGATATAGCTTAGCAACTGACGTATCAAAGCCAAGCCTTCTTCTTCTGTTTGAGCTGTGAAATGGGTGACTCCCGATTTGCTGGCATGAACACTGGCTCCACCCAAATCTTCCTGAGATACATCTTCGCCGGTTACGGTTTTTACTACTTTGGGACCCGTGAGGAACATATAAGAGGTCCCTTCCATCATTAATGTGAAATCGGTTAAAGCCGGTGAATAGACAGCGCCTCCTGCGCAAGGGCCGAAAATACCAGAAATTTGTGGAATGACTCCGGAGGCAAGGATATTACGTTGGAAGATTTCTGCATATCCGGCCAAAGCATTGATTCCTTCCTGTATACGGGCACCACCCGAATCATTGATACCAATGCAGGGAGCTCCCATTTTCATGGCCATGTCCATTACTTTGCAAATTTTTTGTGCCATGGTTTCCGATAACGAACCACCAAATACAGTAAAATCTTGTGCAAAAACATATACTAGACGGCCATCAATCGTACCGTAACCAGTAACTACTCCGTCACCTGGAAATGATTTCTTTTCTTGTCCGAAATTTGTACAACGATGTCTTACGAACATGTCGAGTTCTTCAAAACTGCCTTCATCCAATAGCATGGCTATACGTTTGCGGGCTGTATATTTTCCCTTATCGTGTTGTTTTGCGATTGCTTTTTCTCCACCTCCCAAACGGGCCTGTATCCGGAGTTCTACCAGCTCCTTGATTCTTTCTAATTGTTTGCTCATGTCAAGTTCTTCTTGTTGTATAAATATGATGTTTAGTGTTCACAAAGTTCTGTCAGTACACCTAATGTCGATTTTGGATGTAAAAACGCAATGCTTAGTCCTTCTGCACCTTTACGCGGAGCTTTGTCTATCAAGCGGATGCCCTTGGCTTCAGCTTCTGCCAAGGCATTAGCAACTCCATCTTCTATAGCAAAGGCTACGTGATGTACACCGGCTCCTTTGTTCTCAATGAATTTGGCAATAGTGCTTTCGGGGCTTGTAGGTTCCAAGAGTTCTATTTTTGTTTCACCTACTTTCAAAAAAGCTGTTTTTACTTTTTGATCTTCAACCACTTCAATATTGTAACACTTTAGTCCTAAAACTTCCTCATAGTAAGGGAGCGCTTCTTCGATGCTTTTAACAGCAATGCCGAGATGCTCAATGTGTGAAATCTTCATAGCTTTTAAAATTAGTTATTGGTTATTTAAATAATATATGCATAAATTTCAGGACAAAGGAACATAATTTGCCTTTAATGAAGAAATATTTCTTCAATTATTTGCATGATGAAAGCGTTATTTTTTGTTGCAAGTCCTTAATGGGTAATCAAATTGCAAGATATTATACTCTTTATTTTCTTCAAATGGAATAAAAGAGCTTTCGTTTTTTTCTTTTTAGTGGGGTTATATATAGAATTTTGTAAGTAGACGGTTCAGCCATTTCCAACGAAATCGGAACCAGCGTCGTGTACTGCATTGTGCTCCTCCGAAGCGTAAGATGAAATCGCGGTAACCGTGTTGTTTGAATGGAAGGCCGACATCCATATATTCCATATGTCGGTAACCATTTTCGTAAGCATATAGCAACGCTTTCCATACGGCGAGAATGCCTGGATACTGGAGGGGATAACTTTTTCGGAGCCCACCTGAGAACCAAAGATATGCATCCTGATTTGAGAACAGGCAGACAGATCCGCCTATAATTTTTCCCTTGAATTTAATGATAAAGATCTTTCCTATCTCTTTGGAAGAGTTTTGCTGTACAAGTAATAAAAAGAAGCGTATACCGGGGAAGTACTTACGTATGTTGGACGAATAATTCTTCTTCAGCATTTTGGCGAATGTTAGGATTTCTTCTTCTGTTTCAGCTGTGTGCATAGTAGCCCCGTTGTCTAAGGCTCTTTTTATCTGACGCTTACGGGAATTACTTAATCGTTCTTCAGGTGCTTTGCTATGAAGAGAGTTGTGGATACGCAGCCAGTTGATTGGAAAATAGTGGTTTTCACGGAAATATTTATAGGCAAACAGTGCGTTGTCCAGATTGCGGAACTCAATGAGAAAACAGTGCCGGAGTACGTGGTGGGTTAAATGTCGTAACATGCTTCCGAATATTTCCTCTTGATTCTGTTCTGTAAAGTATTCCCCTGTGCCATATATTTCACAGCGTTTGATGAGGGAAAGGGGGAAACAACGCGCGCTGTTTCGTATAGCTGCCAGAAGACACGCTATGGGAGTCTTGTTTTCATACGTGACAAGCATGAGGGGACTATAGCCGGGAGTTTGTTCGAAAACCTTGAATAACTCTACGGAGTGAAACAGGTTGTTACCGGGTAATAGGGGAATCTCTGTTCCTTTTTTGTATGTAATGAGTTGATATGCCATCTTTATGCAAAAATATTAAATCTTTTTTATAAACGTATGTTTTTAGTAAAAAGGTTTATCTTTGTGCCACTAATTCTGGAAAAGAGTATGGAAAATTTTAGTGATTTAATAAAAACGCGCCGCAGTATGCGTAAATTTACTCAGGAAGAACTGACTCAGGAGGAAGTTGTTACCCTGATGAAAGCTGCCTTAATGTCTCCTTCTTCACATCGTAGTAACGGTTGGCAGTTTATAGTAGTGGATGATAAGGAAACTTTATCAAAGCTTTCGCAATGCAAGGAGGCTGGTGCTACTTTGATTGCAGATGCGCCATTGGCTATTGTTGTGATGGCTGATCCATTGACAAGTGATGTGTGGATAGAGGATGCCTCCATTGCTTCCATCATGATACAATTACAGGCGGAAGATTTGGGGTTGGGTAGTTGTTGGGTTCAGGTCCGGGAACGTTATGCGGCGGATGGTACGTCTGCAAATGAAGTAGTGCACGAAATCTTGGATATTCCTTTGCAACTTCAAGTACTTTCTATTATAGCGGTTGGTCATAAGGGGATGGAACGGAAGCCTTTTAATGAGGATAATTTGCAATGGGAGAAGGTACATATTAATCGGTATGGAGGCAAATAATGGCAACTCATTCTAATCATAAGGATACGTATTTGGCCACGTCTATTGCGCTGGTTGTCATTGGCCTTCTTTTTTTGACAGATCGTTTGTTCAATCTTTCCGCTCAGGGCTTGGGCTGGTTGGTTGACAGAGATAATTTGTTGTTGTTTACGGCTGTTATATTCTTGGTATTCAAGCATGATAAATCTGTCGGTATCGTGTTATTGGCTATATGGGCCATTTTGAATATCGGATTGATTATTGGTTTGTTGGGGCAATTGTCTTCTTATCTGCTTCCGCTTGTTTTGTTGGTTGTAGGTATTGTCCTTTTTATTTTGTACAGACGATGAGGGTTGTGTTTATTGGGGCTGGGAATTTGGCTACCCAATTGAGCCGGGCTATGCAAAATGCCGGTTATGATATCGAACAGGTCTATAGCCGGACGGAAGAATCTGCATCCGTATTGGCCAGGCGTTTAGGATGTTCCTATACCACTTCGTTAGACGATATCTTTCCGGAGGCGGATATGTATATGGTTGCCCTGAAGGACTCGGCATTAACAGAACTGTTGCCGCAAATAACGGCAGGCAAGCCGGAGAATGCTTTGTTCGTTCATACGGCCGGAAGCATGCCGATGTATATTTGGAAGGGACATGCTCGGCATTATGGTGTCTTTTATCCGATGCAGACTTTCAGTAAAGCGCGTGATGTGGATTTTGCGGTCATCCCGATATTTATCGAGGCTGGGCAGGATACCGATCTGGAAGCGTTGAAAAGATTGGGAAACACTTTGTCGGAAACGGTTATGGAAGCCGATTCGGAACTACGCCGACATGCGCATCTGGCAGCGGTATTTGTATGCAACTTCGCTAATCACATGTTTGCCATTGGCGAGCATTTGCTTCAGGAACACCAGTTGCCGTTTCGTGTCATGTATCCGCTTTTGAAGGAAACGGCAGAGAAAGTACTGGGAGGAATGAGGCCATCGGAGGCTCAGACCGGGCCGGCAGTCCGGTATGATGAGAATGTGATGGGAAAACATTCTCTGTTGTTGTCTGCTTATCCGGTATGGAGGGATCTATATGAACGTATAAGTAAAAGTATTTATCATGATAAACTACGATCTGAAGAAGATTAAAGCGCTGGTGTTTGATGTAGACGGGGTTTTGAGTTCTGAGGTCATCACTTTGCATCCGAGCGGGGAGCCGATGCGTTCCGTAAACATCAAAGACGGGTATGCTCTGCAGTTGGCTGTGAAGATGGGATTACACGTGGCGATTATTACAGGGGGACGTACGGAATCTGTCCGGGTTCGTTATGCGGGTCTGGGAATTAAAGATATCTATATGGCAGCCGCCGTCAAGACAAAAGAGTTTGCTCATTTATTGGATAAATATCATTTGAGTCCCGAAGAGGTGCTTTATATGGGCGATGACATTCCGGACTATGACGTGATGCGGCAGTGTGGATTACCCTGCTGTCCGGCAGATGCCGCTCCCGAAATCAAGGCTGTCTCTCTATATGTGTCTCATCGTAACGGGGGATACGGTTGTGGCAGGGATGTAATAGAACAAGTGTTGAAGGCACAGGGCAAATGGATGTCTCATGAAGATGCTTTCGGCTGGTAAATAGAAAAAGAAAAGGTCATGCTTGAGAATTTAAAGAAATATCGGATTGTTTTGGCTTCGAATTCGCCTCGGCGTAGAGAGCTGATGTCGGGGCTGGGGATAGCGTATGCGGTAGAAACCTTACCGGATGTGGATGAGTCTTATCCGGTCTCATTATGTGGCGAGGAGATTCCCTTGTTTATATCGCGGAAAAAGGCGGAAGCATATCTTTCTTCCATTCAGCCGAATGAATTGATTATTACGGCCGATACGATTGTGTGGCTGGATGGCAGAGTGTATGGCAAGCCTAAGGATGCGGCACAGGCGTGTGCCATGTTGCGAGAGCTTTCCGGGAAGACCCATCAGGTGATAACCGGAGTTACTCTTGCCACAGTGGCTTTCCGGAAAAGCTTTGCCGCTACCACGCATGTCACTTTCTCCATCCTGGAAGAAGATGAAATCAATTATTATGTGGAGCGGTATGAGCCTTTTGATAAAGCCGGTGCATACGGTGTGCAGGAATGGATAGGATTCATTGGAGTCACAAAGATAGAGGGCAGTTTCTATAATGTCATGGGGCTACCTATCCAACGCTTATATAAGGAGCTGAGTAGGTTATAGGCTTGTACCAAACCGGTTTCAAGCCGTAGGCCTACGGCTTCCCAAGCCGCAAGCCTGCGGCTGTGCATAGTGATAGGCTTACGGCTCGTAGGGTGACAGGCCTATGGCTTCCGGAGGGGTAAACTTGTGATTGCATAGCCGGTATGCAAGGCGGAACTTGTCGGCCATACTGTCCCTTTTCGTATCCAATCATTCGATTTAAGAATTAATTCCTGTTAATTTTACACTTTTACATCAATTTATTTATAAATCTTGCTTTTCGTACAGGATTAATTCTTATTTTTGTGAAGTTAACAAAAGGTCAAACCCCTTTATAAATAGAAAAGTTATACCATGAAAAAGTATCCGAAAATTGGAATTCGCCCGACCATTGATGGTCGTCAGGGTGGTATTCGTGAAAGTCTAGAAGAGAAAACCATGTGTTTGGCTAAGGCCGTAGCCGAATTGATTAGTACGAATTTAAAGAATGGTGACGGGTCGCCTGTGGAGTGTGTGATTTCTGATACAACTATTGGGCGTGTGGCTGAAGCGGCCGCTTGCGCTGAAAAATTTGAGCGCGAAGGAGTAGGTTCCACCATTACTGTCACTTCTTGCTGGTGCTATGGTTCGGAAACCATGGATATGAATCCATATTATCCTAAAGCCGTATGGGGCTTTAACGGGACAGAACGTCCGGGGGCCGTTTATCTGGCCGCCGTGCTGGCTGCTCATGCCCAAAAGGGACTGCCTGCATTCGGCATTTACGGACATGATGTACAGGATTTGTCGGACAATACGATTCCTGCTGATGTCGCAGAAAAGATTCTCCGTTTTGCCCGTGCGGCTCAAGCGGTTGCCACGATGCGCGGACACTCCTACCTGTCTATGGGCAGTGTGGCCATGGGCATTGCCGGTTCCATTGTCAATCCCGACTTCTTGCAGGAATATTTGGGTATTCGTGCCGAATCCATAGATTTGACGGAAATCCTTCGCCGTATCCAATTGGGTATCTTCGATCATGAAGAGTTCGACAAGGCAATGGCTTGGACGGAGAAATACTGCAAACCGAATGAGGGGGACGATATCAAGAATGAGCCGGCCAAGCAGAAATCCCGTGAAGAGAAAGAGGAAGACTGGAAGTTTATCGTTAAGATGACGATTATCATGCGTGATTTGATGCAGGGCAATCCGAAACTGAAAGAAATGGGCTTTAAAGAAGAATCTCTCGGCCATAATGCCATAGCGGCCGGTTTCCAGGGACAACGCCAGTGGACTGACTTCTTGCCGAATGGTGATTTCTCTGAGGCCTTGTTGAATACTTCTTTCGATTGGAACGGAATTCGCGAGGCATTCGTCGTGGCGACTGAAAACGACTGCTGCAACGGTATCGCCATGTTATTCGGCCATTTGCTGACCAATACAGGGCAGATATTCTCGGATGTGCGTACTTATTGGAGCCCGGAGGCTGTAAAACGTATTTCCGGTAAGGAATTGACGGGACGTGCTGCGGGAGGTATCATTCATTTGATTAACTCCGGAGCTACTACGCTTGACGGAACCGGCCAGATGAAAGACGCGGAAGGCAATCCGGTCATGAAGCAGCCATGTGATGTGACGGAAAGTGATGTGGAAGCTTGTTTGAAAGCGACCACTTGGTATCCGGCCGATAGAGGCTATTTCAGAGGCGGCGGTTTCTCTTCCAACTTCCTTACAAAGGGCGGTATGCCTGTGACGATGTCCCGTTTGAATCTTGTAAAAGGGTTAGGCCCTGTGCTTCAGATTGCGGAAGGCTGGACTGTAGATATCGATCCGGAAATCCACCAGAAGATAGACAAGCGTACCGATCCGACATGGCCTACTACTTGGTTCGTGCCTCGTTTGTGTGATAAACCGGCATTTAAGGATGTTTATTCCGTCATGAATAATTGGGGAGCCAATCATGGTGCCATCAGTTTCGGACATATCGGTGCCGATTTGATTACTTTGGCTTCTATCCTGCGTATTCCGGTATGTATGCATAATGTGGACGAGGATAAGATTTTCCGTCCGGCGGCATGGAATGCATTCGGTATGGACAAGGAAGGCGCGGATTATCGCGCGTGTGCTAATTACGGACCTCTTTATAAATAAGCCCATTATCGGTCTATGACAAAGAATAAGTCTATTTTACATAAGGATGGAGTGAGCTATGTGCTCCCTTTCATCCTTATTACTTCGTGTTTCGCCTTGTGGGGATTTGCCAATGATATTACCAATCCGATGGTAAAAGCCTTTTCAAAAATATTCCGAATGAGTGTAACCGACGGTGCATTGGTACAGGTCGCCTTTTATGGAGGATATTTTGCCATGGCTTTTCCCGCTGCGATTTTTATCCGTAAGTTTTCGTACAAGGCTGGCATCTTGATGGGACTGGGGCTTTATGCCGTGGGGGCATTCCTCTTCTTTCCGGCAAAAGAAATAGGAGAGTACTATTGCTTTTTGCTGGCCTATTTCATTCTTACATGTGGATTGTCGTTTCTTGAAACAAGCGCCAATCCTTATATTCTCTCTATGGGAACGGAAGAAACAGCGACTCGTCGTCTGAATCTGGCTCAGTCGTTTAATCCGATGGGGTCGTTGCTGGGAATGTTTGTGGCCATGAACTTTATTCAGGCAAAGCTGAATCCTATGGACAGTGAGGCGCGCGCGCTGTTGGATACGAATGAATTTAATGCGGTAAAGGAAGCCGATTTAGCGGTGCTGATTACTCCTTATTTGATTATAGCAGCGGTAATTGCCGTCATGTTTTTGGTGATTCGTCTGGTAAAAATGCCTAAGAATGGAGACCAGTCTCATGAGATTAATTTTATTCCTACATTGAAACGTATCGGTGGAATTCGCCGTTATCGCGAGGGAGTGATTGCTCAGTTTTTCTATGTGGGAGCGCAGATTATGTGTTGGACATTTATCATTCAATATGGGACGCATTATTTCATGTTGGAAGGTATGGATGAACGATCAGCTGAAGTACTGTCACAGCAATATAATATCTATGCAATGATATTTTTCTGTTGCAGCCGCTTCATTTGCACATTCTTCCTGCGTTATATCAATGCCGGAAGATTGCTGAAAATATTGGCTGTATTGGCTGGATTGCTGACTGTCGGTGTCATCCTGTTGCAGAATCGTTATGGAGTATATTGTTTGGTTGGAGTTTCAGGTTGCATGTCGTTGATGTTCCCCACTATTTATGGTATAGCATTGGAGGGATTGGGAGATGATGCCAAATTTGGAGCGGCAGGGTTGATTATGGCTATTTTGGGTGGTTCGGTATTGCCGCCTTTGCAAGCTTGTATCATCGATTTGGGAAAGGTTGGCCCGTTCCCGGCGGTAAATCTTTCTTTTATACTTCCGCTGATTTGTTTCGTGATAGTGGCTGTTTATGGTCATCGTACATATCGGCAAAGCAAAGTTGAGTGATATAAGATTCTAATAAGTGGAAAGGGGCTGTCGCACACGATGCCCCCTTTTTTCTGCTGTTTTGCGTTATGGATTAATTGGATTAAAAGTTGATTCTTATATCTATGCCAAATTGTCGGGGTTTGCTGAGTTGTGCGAATCCTGTACCTATACTTTCGAAATAAAAGGTCTGGTATGACTTGTTGAGTAGGTTGCGTGCCCACAAGTCTATTTGCAGGTTAGGCATTTGAGCTGAAATGCGTCCGCTGTACAAACCGTAAAATCCTTGTTTCGCATTGTTGGCCTCCGTCCAATAAATTTCACCCGTACCGGTATAGTCTGCATGTATAAGCAGTTGTCTTATCCATTGTTCTTTTGCAAAGAAGAAAGTGTAAGACCCTCCAATGTTCATAGTATGCCGGGGTACGAAGGGCACGTAATTACCCGAATAATCGATAACGTTCTCCTCTGAATCTTCTCCTCCGTCATAATCCTTAAAAGTAGCACGGGTATAACCGTATGTGGCATTAAATTGTAGATTCCGTGTCACACTGGCCAATATACTGCCTTCCACTCCATAACTGCGGCTGCGTCCGGCATTCACCATGATGCGCCCCAATCCGCTATCTACGAATTTTGCGATTTGTTGGTCTCGGGTATCCATATAGAATGTGGCTATATTTGCCTGCAATTTACCTTTCCATAAGGTAAGATGACTTCCTAACTCATAATTCCAGCTGTATTCGGGTTGGTAGACAGTACTGGCTTCTATATTCATTTCTTTATCAGATAGTGGTATATGTTCGAGATATCCTCGTATCATTTCCACTATCTGCGAAGGCATGCCCATTGTGGCGTAATGGTCCAACTTGTTATGACAGCCCTCTTTTACTTGCTTCATCATGACGTTTGATAAGTCATTACGTGTCAGGTCGGAAAACATTTGCAGGTTATACCCTCCAGAGCGGAAGCCTCTTGATATGGAGACATACAGGTTGTTATTCGGATTGAAATCATATTTCAATGCAAACTTTGGCAGTAATTCCGTGTAATGGTTTTTGATTTTTCCTTTCAAAGATGATTGGGCATTCAGATCTTTCAGTTCGATAGGCATGCGAGGGCTTGAAAAGATAAAATCATAAGGGAGCTGGCTTTGCGACAGGTAACGCATACTCATATGTTCGTGTTCGATACGTAATCCTACGGTGAGAGAAAGCCCTTTCAGAATCAAGTTGTTGAATGTAGATTGATGAAACAGCGCCATGCTCAAGGATGGAGTGCCGAAACGGGTATCAATAGGTAATGATTCAGAGTGGAGTTGTACCGACATATTCATACCCATGGGGGTTAGTTTGTCGTTGGGGAGGTAGCTGTTTATCATTTTATCGAGCATAGTCATTCCCGCTTGTTGGAAATGTACAGGACTCTGTGTGTTTAGGTGTTGGTACGAAAAGAAAGTTCCGGTTACCCATTGCCAGTCTTGGCCAGCATGGCTTTTTAAGGAAAGTTCTTCAGAATAGGTATTAAGTTGCTGTTTCTGTTCCAACACATAGACTGAGGCCGGAGAAAAGTCCTGATCCATTAGCATACGATCACTCAGATTCTGGTAGCCTGTGACAGAACTGATGATGAAAGGGCTTGCCTGATATTCCATTTGTATGCCTGTGTGGAAGAGGCTTCGTCGATAAGTTCCTCCCGTGTTGCTTTGAATGGCTCCTGTTTTTCCGGTCTCCTTATCTGTAGCTCCGTAAGCATATCCCCCTTCATCGCTGTATTCATATCCGATGGAAGTATCGATTTTAAAATTGTCCGAAGGCAACCAAATAGCCCTTAAACGCCCCCCTCCGCTTTTTTGTGCGTCAGCCTTTTTGTGGAGATATTCATTTGTAAAAAATCCGTTGGCGCTATTGTAAAATCCACCTGCGGAAAAAGCAAATTGGTTACTGATACGGTGATAATGTGTCAGGGAAGCGCCATAAGAACCGTTCGCATTTGCCGCGCTTAGTTTGACATCCGTTCCTTGATGACGGAATGGATTCTTGGTGTGTACCTTGATTAATCCCCCCATTGTGTTTCTTCCGTATAAAGTTCCTTGTGGCCCGCGTAATACATCGATGCGCTCAATGTCGAAAAAATTGAAGTCGAAAGCGGATTTGTCCAAATACGGGATATTGTCTACGTATAGTCCTACAGCTGGTGTGTTAATGCGCGAGCCGATACCGCGGATATAGATGGCAGATGTTAGCCGCGATCCATAATCTGGCATAAAGAAGTTCGGTATAAGGGAAGTGATGTTTTTCAGTGAGTTCACTTGGTGATTCTGTATCTCCAGTTGTGAAAGCAGCGAAACGGAAGAAGCTTGCTGACGCAGTTTTGTATTCTCTTTCGGTGAGGCCACTACTACTATCTCTTCGATGTCGATAATCTTTGTTGTATCTTTGGATTCTACAGGATTGGCGGCGACCATAGCGGACGCTAATGTGAAAGCTGCGGTTAATGGTAAACTTCTGTTCATTTTCTGTCATGTTAAGATTCGCCTGCAAAGAACGCTTTATCTGATTACCTACACAATCCTCATTTATTAGGATTTTAACTTATATCAGCATAAGACAGACCTTGTTTCTCAACAAAGCCTGCCCGTAAACTTAAAACAACTACCAAAAGAAATAGATAATTTCTATCGGATAAACAGCGGTTCCCTATACTTTGGGAGTGTCCACATTTGATTGTCGGCAATCAGTTCCAGCTTGTCGATGTGTTCGAGCAATTGTGACAACTGCTTGCCGAAATATTCCGAAGGGCGTTCAGTGGGTGTTGCCATTTCTACCGCTTTTTTCCTGAAAGCGGTTTCTATGACTCTGAATCTAAGTTTTGACATGATACTATCTAGATCAGTTCGTTGTTAAATATGTTATCGTTTGTTAGTTATAGGCGGATTCGCCGTGTTCGTAGATGTCAAGTCCTTCTTCCTCCACGCGGGCTGGAACACGCAAGCCGTGTATCTTGTCGAGTACCTTGAAGATGATATAGCCTATACCTGCCGCCCAGAGTCCGACAATCACCGCACCAAATAGCTGTGCTCCGAGAAAGCCTGCGCCTTTGCCGTAAAAAAGGCCTTCACTGGTGGAGAACAGTCCGGTGAGCACTGTACCTGTGAAACCGCATACACCGTGTACGGAAGACGCGCCTACGGGGTCATCAATTTTCAGCACTCTGTCGATGAACTCTACAGCGTATATCATCAGCACACCGCAGATAGCACCGATGGCTACCGCGCCCAGTGAGGAAACGGCATCGCATCCCGCCGTAATGCCTACCAATCCTGCCAAAATGCCATTCAGTGTAAGTGATAAGGACGGTTTGCCGTATTTCAGCCAGCTGACAGCTAGAGCAAAGAAACCGCCTGCGCAAGCTGCCAAGTTGGTGTTGAGGAATACGAGCGAGATAGCTACCTGATCTTCGGTAGTAGCTGCCGCCAATTGAGAACCGGGGTTGAAACCGAACCATCCGAACCATAGGATGAATACACCTAGTGCCGCAATGGTAAGATTGTGTCCAGGGATGGCTTTTGACCGCCCGTCTTTGCCGTACTTGCCGATACGTGGGCCGAGGATGGCTGCACCGACCAGCGCAATCCAGCCACCTACGGAGTGTACAATGGTAGAGCCGGCGAAGTCATGGAAGGTTGTTCCGAACGTTTTCATCATGAAAGAACCTGCTTCACCGTTCATCAACCATCCGCCACCCCAAGTCCAGTGGCCGGAAACGGGATAAATCAGTACGCTGATAAAGATTGTGTAAACCAGATACATGGAGAATTTGGTACGCTCTGCCATGGCTCCCGAGACAATTGTGGCGGAAGTGGCGCAAAATACGGTCTGGAACACAAGGAAACCTTCAGTAGGCAGTGAAGCAGGGTCGGGCAGGCCGTTACTGTCGAACAACAGACTCGTAAAGTGAGGAGTTCCGAAGAAGTCGCCCAAACCGAACATGATGCCGAAACCTACAAGCCAGTAAAGGAGTGAACCGAACATGAAGTCCACGAAGTTTTTCATTAGTATGTTGGCGGTGTTCTTGGTACGGGTAAAGCCGGCTTCCACTAATGCGAAGCCCGGTTGCATAAAGAATACCAGCATGGCTGCAAGCAACATCCAGACAGTGTTGACACCGGAAACTAACTGAGCAGCAGTATCGGCTACCGATGCTTCTTCAATGGGTGTTTCTATGGCAGCTATCATTTCGGTGGTGGCGACTGCCGCACTGTCCACAGCTACGGTGGTTTGCGCATACATATTTGTTGTGAGGCAACAAGCTATGAGTATAGCAAAAGTTGTACACAGTTTTGTGAAACTGCGTTTCATATATTTGTTCATAATTTCTTTAATTTTATTTATACTTGTATTTTGTTTGTTATCGAGTATACATTACTCAATGGAATTCCTATGGTTTGAGTGTTACCGGTCATTTTTCCTGTTCTGCATTATAGAGAGCGATGTCACCCCGTTCTCCGGTACGGATACGGATGGCGTCTTCAATGGGGATGACGAAGATACGTCCGTCACCGATTTCTCCGGTATGTGCGGCCTTGATGATTGCTTGTACTGTCTTCTCTACGTTCTTTTCGCGCACGACGATAGAGATGAGGATACGTTCGATAGAACTAGTATTGTATACCACGCCACGATAGATGCGCCCTTGGCGTGTTTTTCCAATACCTCTTACGTCATAGTAAGAAAACCATTCGATGTCCGCTTCGAGTAAGGCCTCTTTGACGTCCTCGAACTTGGTTTTGCGGATGATAGCTTCAATCTTTTTCATATATTTTAATTTTAATGTGATTGTTGTGTAAATCTTTTTCTTAAAAACTTAGCCCGAATATAAAGTAAGCTCCTTCTGTGCGAGGGTTAACGGAAATCTTGGCAAATGTGGAAAGGGAGAAAGAACCGGTGATGTGGATATCCTTGGATGCGATGAGACTGATTTCGGAAACGCAAAAGCTGCTGGTATATCCGTTGTAGAAAGTGGTTTCCCAAGGAATGATCCCCAAGTCCGCCGTCCAGTCGAGGCCTCCTAATCGGAAAGGTGCGCTGAGAGCGAGATAGGAAGAGTAGGCCCTTTTACCGTTCTCCTTTATCCCGTCGTTGCCTGCAACGTTGGTGTACCAGTTGGCAGACAGCCAACCAAAGTCGTAGCCTATCTGTGCTTCGAATACGTGTGTGGTGGAATATGCCCCATAGTGAAAATATGGGGCATGTTCTATGTCGTTGCCTGATTTGGTGTTTGTCCCATTGTTAAACCAATAATCTGTTATCGAGATACTGAATCGGTTCAATGCATAGCCGACCGTCAAGTCGAACTCTTTCGTGTCGGTTGACTCTATGCCTGTGGATCCCCACGCCTCAAGAGAGAAACCTTTGTACGAAACTCCTAATGAAGGCTGAATACTGATTCCACCTAAATCCTGTCCGCGCCAGATATAGTTACTTACCAGATCGGCACCAACGGAGGTTTTTACTTTGTCTTGTGCCATAACAGAAGGCGAAGCGGCTTCTGCCAGTAATAAGACCGCTGCGACTACTCGTGTCTTGTCAATTTTCGTTTTCATCATCTTTTTACCTTTAAATTAATACTGCGTATTCTCTTTCGCTTGTTATATTGTCAATCGTCTTTTGAACCAGTCATTTGTTCTTTTCACCATTTCGATACTGTCGTTTCGTTCACCGAAGTCCGTCATTCGGAGTGTACTATGGGATATCGGGTGGTATCTATGTGGCTGTGGGTGTTTTCTGCTCCGGAACTCTTAATATATTTTCTTTATTTGACATATTTATATATTTACTTTTGTTATTATAGCATTATGTTTTTATTTTTATGCAAATATAAGTCTTTTTGTTTTTGTTCTGCTATAAATACTGTCATATATATAATTATTTTTGTATATGTGTGATAGTTGTTTAATATTTTGAGTGGTTTTATTGTAAATTGAAATGATATGAGCGTAAAATAATAACAAAATGTTATATTTGTGAATTGTTTTTCTTTCTATCTTTAATTGTCGTTGTCTGGTCAATAGTCATGCATCTTCTTTGTTTATGGTATGGTTCCTTTCAGAAAATACCGAGGATACACCGTGATATCCTATTTTCAGTTAGGATTGTTGGGCAAAGATGATGATGAAGCAGAAAAGTATTTCCTTCAATGTCTTGACGTGGCTGGTAGAATGGGCCTTTCACTGCGTGAACGGATTTTTGCCAGGGAAGCGATAACAAATTATGCAGGAAACTGTCCTGATTTATAAATCATTGGGCGCTATCGATAAAATTAAATTTATGATGAAGTTATATGGAGCATATAAAGATTTGCTGGAGAAGCGAAATTTTATGTTTTGACTTTATATGAGTAAGAATATAGAATCAAGGCTATATCCTGCAATTGATAAAAAGGATATAGCCTTGATTGTTTTATGTAAACGCGAATGTTTTTAGTCTTCTATGGCTACAAATGCGTTTTTATAGAGTCCGCATAGTGGGCATGTCCAGTCGTCCGGAATGTCTTCGAAAGCTGTGCCGGGAGCAATACCCGTTTCAGGGGCCCCTTTTTCCGGGTCGTAAATGTAGTCACATGCTGTGCAGCTATACTTTTTCGGTACACAAAGATCTGCTACTTTATCCCAATCTATTAAGTTCCAGAAAGCATGGATATAATCGGCTCTGCGGTTGCGATAGTCGATGTAATAAGCATGCTCCCATACATCGATGACTAAGATCGGTTTTAATCCTTTCTTTACAGGGGTACCGGCATTGGATTCAGATAGGATGGAGAGTTTGTTTTGCTTGTCTTTTACAAGCCATACCCATCCGGCCCCGAATAAACTGGCAGCGGTTTGGGTGAATTGTTCTTTGAAAGTCTCTACCGAACCGAAATGCTGAGTCAGTGCGTTCACCAGTTTCTGTTTCATTGGTTTGCTTTCCGGTGTCAGATTGTTGAAGAAGAAAGCATGGTTCCATGTTTGGGCAGCGTTATTGAAAATGCCTCCATCCGCTTTACGAATAATTTCTTCCAGCTCCATTGTTTCGTAAGGAGTACCTTGAATTAATTTGTTCAGATTATCTACATAGGTTTTCAGGTGCTTACCGTAATGGTATTCTAAAGTTTCTTGGCTCATCCCCGGAGCTAAGGCTTCCATTGCATAAGGAAGTTCAGGCATTTTGTGAATCATAATTTTGGTATTTTAATGTTTATATTAAAAAAATCTGTTGGCTGGCATTGTTCATTGTTTTAATATAATAACAAAATAGAGGCAAGAATGTTCAAATATAATGAATAAAAAGGAAGTGAAAATTATCCTAATGGCATTTCACTTCCCTTGTATCGTGTTGTAAACAGTCAGGAAAGGTTGGTGCTTTCTAAAAGAAACGTATTATAGGCCTTTTTTCGAGAAACAGGGCTATAATGTGGAGCGGGAACAAGAAGTGTCCATAGACGGAATCACTTTGCGTGACTTCGTTATGCGGAAGTCATTGGGCTGCTGCGATTCTCTTTAATCGTTTATATACATAGATGAATGCAGGTACCAAGAACAAGTCTGCTGCAATCCATGCGGTAGGGTCGCCGAAGCAGACTGCAATATAGCCGAAAGCCGGTACGGCATAAAGGCTGACCAGTGTACGGGCTATCATTTCGGAAACTCCCGAGAGCATGGCTAAGTTGGTATAACCGGCTCCTTGAATCGTATAGCGGAGGATGCAAAGGAGTCCCAGTATGGGGAAGAAGGAGGTTGCTATATGCAAAAACAGTTCCGTGTCGTTTAGGATTTCCACTTCCGAGGCGTCAACAAAAAGCATAGCTAGGAATTTGGAACCTATCATTAATACGATGAATGTAAAGGCTGCATAGATAAGCATCATCCAAGTGCTGGATTTGATTCCCTGCCAAATGCGTTCCGGTTTGCCGGCGCCATAGTTTTGTCCGGTGTATGTGGCCATGGCGATGCCTAGGCTCTCAAACGGGCAGAGGAAAAACATTTTGATGCGCATGGCTGAGGTGAAAGCTGCCACACAAGCTGTACCTAAGGCATTGTTCGCACTTTGGAGCATAATGCTTCCGATGGCCGTAATGGAGAATTGAAGTCCCATCGGGACTCCGATGTAGAGTAAGGTATTAGCCAGTTCCGACTGGAATTTGCGTTCATCGGGCGTTCCTTTTAATATTTGGAAATGGCGATACATGTAGAGGTAGCAGAGTATGGCGGAAACACCTTGGGCTATAACTGTTGCAATAGCCGCTCCCATCACTCCCCAGTCGAGGACAAGAATACAGAAGAAATCCAGGCCGATGTTCAGAATGGTGGCAAGAAGCAAGAACCCGAAAGGAGTTTTGCTATCTCCCAAAGCACGGATAATACTGGAAAGAAGATTATAGAAAAAAGTAAAGGGGATACCGATAAAGATCACTAACAGATAATCATAGGCTTCATCGAAAATATTTTCCGGAGTTCGTATTATTCTTAGAATCTCCTTGCAATAAATGCTTGTGATGAACGCGATGACGATAGACATGATTATGGCCAATTGCAGGCTGACTGATACGTATCGACGCATGGTCTGGTAGTCTCTGGCTCCGAATTTTTGAGCTACCGGAATACCGAATCCTCCGCAACATCCATTGCAGAATCCGAGGATAAGGAATATTACGGAAGTACTTGCCCCGACGGAAGCCAGTGAATGGATACCTAAGAATCTGCCGACAATCGCCGCATCGATTAAGGAATAAGTCTGTTGAAGGACATTACCTAACAACAAAGGCACAGTGAACTTGAATATGAGGGGGCACGGAGCTCCTTCTGTCATTTCTTTGGAGGTCGCCATACTTGAATATCCTAAAAACTAATACTTTCCATTACCTAAATTGCTTGCAAAGATACGTATAAAAATGAAATCCCTTATCTTTGCTGTTGGAATTTTAATAGCTGTGACAATGGGACGAATGATGAAAATACTTTGTCTTTTCTTTATTATTTCTTATGCTTTGGTGTCGGAAGCGCAAACGCTGAAGGTCGCGCTTGTGCAACCCCACCTCGTATGGGGCGATGTGGACGCTAATCTGGTCGCTTTCGATAAAAGGGTGAAAGCATGCGAGGTATGTGACCTGATTGTTTTTCCTGAGTTGTTTGTTTCGGGATGTGAGATGAAGAAAGCGGAGAAACTGAATAAGCACTCCGTGGCCTGCCGTTTCGAGGGAGTCAAGGTCGCTTTACTGAACTGGGCTGTCCGAAAGCAGGCTGTGGTAATAGGCTCTACCGTATATGCCCATGAGGGTAAGTTCTACAATCGTTTGATAGTTGCTTTTCCGGATAGTACTGTGCAATATTATGATAAGCACAATTGCTTTAAAAAGGGGGCTTTCTCTCCCGGAACGGAACCGTTGATATTTGGATATAAAGGAGTTAAACTGGCTACTTAGGGATATTCAGTTAAAGGCTGCAGATGACGGCTGCAGAATCTTGCGAGACTCCTATAAATGCCAGAAAA
>CANQSM010000062.1 GCA_947626525.1 uncultured Phocaeicola sp.
GAAGTAGTAGTGATTGGTTACGGTACGGTGAAGAAGCGTGACTTGACGGGTGCGGTATCTTCTGTAAAAAGCGAGGAATTGACCATGACGCCCGTAGCTAATCCGATAGAAGCGATACAAGGAAGGGTTGCGGGTCTGGATATTACCCGCGAAAGCGGAAAAGCGGGGGCCGACTCTAAGATTCTTCTGCGTGGTAACCGTTCTTTAACAGCCGAACAGGAACCTTTGTATATTATCGATGGGATTGCCGGTTCTATCAATAATTTGAATCCTAATGATATAGCCTCAATGGATGTGCTGAAAGATGCTTCTTCCACAGCTATTTATGGTTCGGCCGGTGCGAATGGTGTCATCATGATAACCACCAAACAGGCAGAAGTGGGGAAAGTACAGGTTGACTTCGATGCGTATTATGGTGTGAATGGTTTCGCCAAGTATCCAAGTGCCATGCGGGGGCAACAATGGCTGGACTATTTGGAGGAGGGATATTATGCTTCCAATGGCGTTCACTCTTCATCACAAGCTGAGTTGCTGACAGCCTGGGGACTTCAGGCTGGGGCTGTGGCTCCGTATATCGATGGAGGAAAATGGATAGACTGGGTGGATGAAACTTTGAAAACCGGTACGCAGCAGAATTATTCACTGTCTGTACGAGGTGGCAATGAGAAAATAAAGGGAAATTTCTCGCTGGGTTATAATTCCGCGTCAGGTATTTATGATGGTGATAAATCGGATATGTATACTTCCCGTTTGGGCGTAGATGTAAAAATCTCCGAGAAAATGAAGATGGGTATCCAAAGTGGCTTGACATTTAGGAACAGCCGTTCGGTGAATAACCGTGTGAATAGGACTTTCAGTACTGTGCCGCTTGGAGACGTATATGACGAGAATGGAGACATCAAGGTGTATCCAATTGACGGAGTGCAGGACGTGATCAATTTGATTAACGATAATCGTCCGGGTATATATAAGAATAATTCAAAATCGTTTAATATTACGGCCAATCCTTATATTGACATCACATTTTTGCCTGAATTGACATTCCGTTCTATATTGGGAACCTCTCTGTCTTCTTCACGGAAGGGAGAGTTCAACAGTGACGAGACTTACATGATGTTAACGGGATCTTCTGAGGCTGTGCGTAATGCAACCTATGAAACTTCGATGGATTATAATTATACTTGGGAAAATATTTTGACCTACAATCAGACCTTTGCCGAAGATCATAATGTGAGCGCGACGTTGATTACTTCGTGGGCGAAAAGTCAGCACGAGGAATCATCTGCTTACAATAAAGGATTTCTGTATAATGAATTTCTCTGGTATTCGCTTTCAGCGGGAACCACTCCCAGTGTAAGTTCTTCTTATTGGCATAAGAACAAGATGTCTCTGGCCGGTCGCGTCAACTACTCCTATAAAGGAAAGTATTTGTTTACCGCTTCCGTCCGCAGAGACGGTGTGTCGCAGCTTTACAATCATTGGGATACGTTCCCTGCGGCGGCTGTGGCATGGCGTGTCTCTGACGAGCGGTTTATGGAGGGCACGAGAAGCTGGTTGGATAACTTGAAACTCCGTGTAGGATACGGTGTAAGCGGTAACCCCAATGTGGATGCTTATGTGTCGAGAAGCGAGGTGACCTCTGTAGATTTGGATAAATTGGATTTCGGTAGCGGAGCGGTAACCAATAGCGTATTGACACAAGCTGTCGGTAATATGGACATGGGATGGGAAAAATCGTATAACTGGAACATTGGTTTGGATTTTGCTTTGTTCAACAACCGCATTGATGGTACGATTGAGTTTTATGATACCGATACGAAGGATGTGCTTTACTCGCGTGATTTGCCGTTCTCTGGTGGTGGCTTTACGGCGAAGAAACCTTATCAAATGGTCTGCAATATCGCACGCATGCAGAATCGGGGCGTAGAGTTGACATTGAACACACGCAATATCGTAACGAAGGATTTCCAATGGAATTCTACCATTACATTCGCTCGTAACAAGGAACAGGTAAAATCCATTGATTTAGGTAGCGCCACGACGGTGGATAACTTGGTTTCGTTAGGTTTGTTTTTGGGACATCCAAAGAACACCGTATATGGCTATAAGAAGTTGGGAATCTGGCAAAAAGAAGAAGCGGCCGATGCGGCTGTATTTGGTTTGTTGCCGGGCGACACGAAGGTGCAGTCCCGTCTGGTAAAGAAGTCGGAAGGAGTCTGGACCTTGACGGATGAAGAGGGAAATGTAACGGAATACACTGCCGAGAATCCTTATACGATAGCTTCGGATGATCGGGTTATCATAGGACAGGAGTCGCCGAAATGGACCTTCGGTTTCAATAATTCGTTTACTTATAAAGGATTTGATTTAAATGTGTTTATTACAGCTCGTTACGGACAGACGATCAATGGTGAATTGCTGGGGTATTTCAACTATGGTTCGAAGAATATGCCGGCGTTCTATAATTATTGGACGGAGGAGAATCCGACGAATGACTATCCGCGTCCTTATATGCAACGTTCTGTTAGTTATTCGTCGCCAACGAATGGACTGGGCATAGTAGACGGTTCGTACTGGAAAGTGAAGACGATTTCGTTGGGTTATACATTGCCTAAATCTCTCGCTGCGAAATTGGGCATGACGCGTTGCAGAATTTACGGTACGGTAAGCAATCCGTTTATATTCACTAAAAACGATTTGTTGAAAGAGGTGGATCCGGAAACCGGAGCAAGCGATTCTTTCCCCTTGTATAAGCAGGTTGTGTTTGGTGTAAATGTTTCTTTTTAACTAATTTAATACGATAAGAACAATGAAAAATATATTCAAGACTGCTTTGACGGTTCTTCTCGTTTCGGGCTCTTTCACATCGTGTGAGCTGGATGAGTGGAATCCCTCTACAGTAGATGTTGAGACCGCTTATAAGCATAAGGATGGTTTCGAAAGTTTGGTGAACTATTGTTATGACGGACTTTACTATTTTTATGGAAAGATTGATGGTGTGGGAGCCATGGAGATGGGAACCGATTTATGGGTAAGCGAGTCGTATGAATCGGGCTTCACCCTGTATAATAGTTCGCTTAATACTGAGTTAGGTACGTTGAAAACAATATGGCAGGGATTTTACGCAACCATTAATTATTGTAATACGGCATTGTATTATGCCGATAAGGTGGAAGGTTATGCTTCGCAGGAAGAATTGGACACAAGGCTGGCGGAAGTCCGTTTCTTGCGCGGGTGGTCGAACTGGCATTTGGTGGAACAGTTTGGAGGTGTAGTGCTTCGCGAACTTCCCTCTATCGTGACCGGTCCGGATAATAATCCGGTCCGCAATTCGGAAGCGGAGTTCTATGATGATATTATCGGGGATTTGCAATTTGCGGTAGACCATTTGCCCGTGGATCAGGGAAAAGACAGGGGACGTGTCGCTAAGAAGGCTGCGTTGGCCATGTTGGCGAAAGTGTATTTGCAACGCACGAGATTGGGCGAGGCCAATGCTTCCGAATATGCCCGTCTGGCCCTTGAAACCGCAAGGGAATTGATTGATAATGCTGCCAAATATAAATGCGGGCTATGGGAAAGCGACGCTTCCAAATCTGGCTATGCGCAACTTTGGGCCGGTAAAAACAATAAGGGTAACAATTATGAGGGTAACAAAGAATTCCTGTTCTTTGAGGCGATTGATGAAACGGGCACTAATAATCCTGAAGGAAGTAATCGAGGACGTACACGTCAGTTCTATGAAATGGACTTGAAAACCGTTGGAGCGGTTTGGGGTACGACAGAGAAGAACTGTGCATGGTATGGACGTGCTAATAATCGTGGGTTCAAACCGACTAAATATTTGCTGACAGAAATATTCAAACCGGTGAAAGACCCGGCTGATACCCGTTTCGAGAATACATTCTTTACGGAGTATTATAATTCAACTTGGGCGGATGTTACAATAACCGAAGATATGGTCCGGGTTTATAAGAAGGATCCTTCTTTGGTAGGGCATGTCATTAAGAATACGGCAGGCACTTATAATCCTGGGACCGTTTACTACGGTGATCGGGAAGTATTGCTTCGTACGGTGAATGCTTCAGGTTGTGTGAATATGGTGGATGAAGACGGAGATGGTTATCTGGATGGTATTTCTGTATTTACTCCCAATTATGTGATAGATGCTGACACAAAGGCTAAATTACCTTTCTTATGTGTTGATCCCTCGGATATGTTTGCTGCTGATGGAAAGTGGGTGACAGAGACGACCAGCGACATGGGAGTATATTACAAGCAATGTTATCCTTCCATGAACAAGTTCTCATCTATAGAATGGAATATCAATAATAATCAATATTGGTTAGGAGATTATCCGATTATGCGTTTGGGCGAAGTGTATTTGATTGCTGCTGAGGCTGCCTTGCGTTATAACAACGATCAGGCTACGGCTCTGAGATATATTCAGCCTTTACGTAATCGTGCTGCTGTCACCGGCCGTCAAAGTGATATGGCTGTTTCTCAGTCGGACATGACATTGGATTTCATTTTGGCTGAAAGCGCGCGTGAATTGGCTGGTGAACAGACTCGTTGGTACGATTTGAAACGTCATGGCAAACTTACTAAAGCATATTTGGGCCAAACTAATCCGGATATTCTTGAATTTGATGAATCGAAACATACGGTACGTCCGATACCTCAGTCTTTTCTGGACGCTATTGCCAATCCGGATGAATTTGGTAATAACGGTTATTAAAAAGAGAATCCGGGTTATTGATACTTGGCGAAGTGTCGGTTAATAAATATAGTCTCGAAGGGGTGCTTCTCGGATTGGCACCCCTTTTTTTATACCTTTTTTCCGCATGGGGGTGGCATTACCTGCCAACCTATATGAATCGCCATGGTTACGGACGTGTTTTGTCTGTTTCTTGTATCTCCGTTCACCGTCCAGCGAACGCTGGACGGTCCATGCAGATAGGTGCATCGGCTTTCGCAGCTATCTGACTTCACCGTCCAGCGGACTGTTGGACGGTGAACGGTGCTTCCTTGTCATTACTGTGTAACCATCTTTTCTATGTCTTTCATATAACGTGAGTTCGTTTTCGAAGCGGATGGGAAAGAACTGCTGACCATCTGGCTTGCCGACAAGGCTCTTCTTGATACCGTAAAAATTCCTGTAAACCAATAAAAAAAGGAGGTTTTTACGCCTCCTCTATCAAGAGCCTCTTGTCGGATTTGAACCAACGACCCCGAGATTACAAATCACGTGCTCTGGCCAACTGAGCTAAAGAGGCAAGTGGGTAAGCTATCTACATCGCGCCGCTACAACCTGCTACCTTTGCTGCGGTCAAGCCCTGGAGGATTCGTAGGGAGCTGGCCGTGTAGGACTTACCCGGATGCAAAGGTAGGCAAATTCTCTTATTCTGCAAACGTATTCTTGTCCTTTTTTGTGTGGTAAGTTTTAAAAGAGCTAACTTTCAATAGGTTAAATGATGTATAAAAAGGAAGGGTTTTTCATTTTAGGGAAAGAAATCTATCCTTTTTAGCATTTTCAAGTACTTATTTAGCCATATTTCTATTAAAATGTACTACTTTTGCAACTGATTTTTTAATAGAAGATGGTCGAAAATAAAACAAACTTACGGGGATATGCCATGCAATATGGTACATGCATGGGGCTTTACTGGATTTTTAAGTTTATCTTTTTTCCATTAGGGTTGCGAGTACCTTTCCTGGAATTGGTTTTTATGGTATTGACTTTGGCCGTACCGGTCTTGGGTTATGTGTACGCCCGCCGTTTCCGCAACAGGTATTGTGGAGGTTATCTCTCTTTCTTTCAAGCGTTGGCTTTTTGCTTCCTGATGTACGTGTTTGCCTCTATTCTGACGGCTGTGGCGCATTACATCTATTTTCAGTATATTGATAATGGATATTTGTTTGAGGTTTATGGTAAGCTCTTGCGGCAGGCCGGTAAGATGGAAGGCATGGAGCCGTTTGTAAAGCAGATGGATGACGTGTTGGATGCTTTCCGGCAATTGTCGCCTATTAAGCTGACAATGCAACTTATTTCACAAAATATATTTTATGGGAGTTTAATAGCGTTTCCTACAGCTTTGCTGGTGATGCGCAGAAAGATTCCCGTATATTAATTCTAATTCGCTAAGAGTATGGATATTTCCGTGGTTATCCCATTGTTTAATGAAGATGAATCGCTGCCTGAATTGTATGCATGGATCCGTAGAGTGATGAAAGCCAATGACTTTTCTTACGAAGTGATTTTTGTCAATGATGGTAGTACGGACCGCTCGTGGGAAGTGATTGAATCATTACAGGCAGAAGATCCGGAACACGTAAAAGGAATAAAATTCCGTAGAAACTATGGAAAGTCGCCAGCCCTTTATTGTGGATTTGAGCGTTCCGAAGGTAATGTGGTGATTACTATGGATGCTGATTTGCAGGATAGTCCGGATGAGATACCGGAATTGTACCGCATGATTGTAGAAGATGGTTATGATTTGGTATCGGGCTGGAAGCGGAAACGTTACGATCCGTTATCAAAGACAATCCCTACCAAGCTGTTTAATGCGACAGCGCGCGCGGTGTCGGGAATTCATAATTTGCATGATTTTAATTGTGGTCTTAAGGCTTACCGTAAAGAGGTCGTTAAAAACATAGAGGTTTATGGGGAGATGCATCGCTACATTCCATATTTGGCGAAGAATGCGGGATTTTCCAGAATCGGCGAGAAGATAGTGCACCATCAGGCGCGTAAATTTGGTAAAACGAAGTTTGGAGGATTGAACCGGTTCTTTAACGGCTATCTGGATTTATTGTCGTTGTGGTTTTTTTCAAAGTTTGGTGTGCAGCCTATGCACATATTTGGCTTTTTGGGCTCGTTGATGTTTGTTATAGGTTTTATAGCCATTGTGATAGTAGGGGGGACAAAATTGTATGCCATGAGTCATGGAATGCCTTATATTTTGGTTACGGATTCTCCTTACTTTTATTTGGCGTTGACTATGATGATTTTGGGGACTCAGCTTTTTTTGGCTGGCTTCATCGGAGAACTGGTCACACGAAATGCTCCTGAACGTAATAACTATAAAATAGAAAAGGTGATTTAATGAGAAGGGCAATACTTGGATTGGTTTTGGGTATCGGGCTGACGGCATGGCTGGGAGTGGCTTGTAGCAATACGGATTGTGTCATCACCAATGCCTCTTATGCGAATTTTGTGTTTTATAATGAACAGGGACAGGCTGTTTCCCTGTCGGGCACTGTTTCGGTGACAGCTGCCGGGACGGATTCTGTGCTGATTAATCAGGAAGCAAGCCCGAAACTATTTCAGTTGCCATTGTCGTATACGAATACGGAAGATACTTTTATTGTTCATTATACTGAAAGGATGGTAGATTCTATATTTGTGAAGCATGCCAATATTCCCCATTTCATTTCGATGGACTGCGGAACGGGCATGTATCATTTTCTTGAGGGGGTAAGCAGTACGGATAATGCGATCGATTCCATTCAAATCATCAATCCAGAAGTAACTTATGATGCAAAAGAAAATATCAAGATATATTATACTACTGGTATGTAGTTGGGCCTGTGTTTGTCCTGCAAATGCACAAGAAGAGTCCGGGGAATCCAAATCTTCGGGAAGAGAGGAGACTCTTGTCCAGGGAACCTCCCGGGAAAAGTCGCCTTTTATAAGAGGTGCCTCTGTCTCTGCCGATATATTTGGAATTGCAGGGAAGATCTTTGGAAATGATTATCAGAGTTTTGAAGTCGCGGGTGAGATAAATTTGAAAAACCGTTTTTTTCCTGTGGTGGAAATAGGTTATGGAACTACCGATACGACAGATGATGACAAGGATATCCATTATAAAGTGGCGGCTCCTTACTTTAGGATAGGAATGAATTATAATTTCTTTTATAAGAAAGATACTCCTAATTCTATCTTTGCGGGGATACGTTTGGGGTTCAGTTCCTTTGATTATGACATCAGCGCACCGGATTTGACCGATCCGGTGTGGGGCGGTACAGTTCCTTTCCGTTATGATGGGGTGAAATCGAATGCGATGTGGGCAGAATTGGTTGTGGGATTGCGGACTCAGGTCGTGAAGAATTTTCACATGGGATGGTCTTTCCGATATAAGAGAAGATTAAGCTTGAAAGAAACTCCGAATTCGGATGCTTGGTATATACCGGGTTTTGGAATAAATGATTCTGCCTTGTTTGGCGCCACATATAATTTGATTTATTATTTACCTTGGTAGATCCGAAACCTCTCTGGAACAGACGAAATAAAAACGGAAAGATATGACTTCTTTAGAGATCTGGTTACTTGCGATAGGCCTGGCGATGGATTGCTTTACGGTATCTGTCGCGAGTGGCATTATTTTGAAACAGATACAATGGCGTCCGATGTTGATTATGGCATTTTTCTTCGGAGCGTTTCAGGCAATAATGCCTCTTGTCGGGTGGTCATGTACGAATGCGCTCAGTAGCCTTATAGAGAGCTTCGACCATTGGATTGCTTTCGGTTTGTTGGCTTTCTTGGGAGGCAAGATGATATGGGAAAGTTTCAAGGGTGAAGCGGAATGTCATCGCTTCAATCCTGTCTGTCTGAAAGTTGTATTAATCTTGGCGGTAGCTACGAGTATTGACGCGTTGGCTGTAGGTATCTCTTTTGTCTGTCTTGGAATGAATACCGTTCATTCGATTCTTTCACCTGTCCTGTTAATAGGAGGGGTTTCATTTGTCCTTTCCTTGTTTGGATTGTTGATAGGCGTTTTTTGTGGCAGGCGTTTTCATTGGCCTGTGGAGCGATGGGGCGGTATGATTCTGATAGCCATAGGTTGTAAAATTCTATACGAACATTTAATGTGCTAAATTTATGAGAAAAAAACAAATTCGTTGGCAGTTACCTTTTCTCCTCTTGCTGATAATCGGCACGGTGTTGATTCTGCGCAGACAACAGAGTCTTCCTTACCGGAGTAATGAAGGAAAGATATTTGGGACAGTCTATCATATTACTTATCAGTATGGTGAAGATCTACAAAAAGAAATAGAGACCGAATTGAAACGGGTTGATGGCGCGCTTTCTCCTTTTAATGATACCTCTGTAATAACTCGTATCAATCGCAATGAAGAGGTGGTTCCTGATTCGTTGTTTTTAAGGGTTTTTGATTTGGCAAAAATTATATCGGAAGACACCAATGGAGCTTTCGATATTACAGTGGCTCCTTTGGTAAACGCATGGGGATTTGGATTTAAAGCCGGAATCGGAATGGATTCGTTGACTATTGACAGCCTGAGACAATATATCGGTTCTGAAAAGGTGAGAAAGGAAAATGGGATGATTGTTAAATCCAATGAAAATGTTATGCTGGATTGTAGCTCTGTGGCAAAGGGATATGGCAGTGATGTCGTGGCTTCTCTGTTCGACAGAAAAGGTATCCGGAATTATATGGTTGAAATAGGGGGGGAGATTGTCATGAAGGGTAAGAATCGAAGTGAGGGGAGATGGAATATAGGTATAAATAAGCCGATAGATGATTCTCTTTCTATGAATCAGGAGTTGCAGACCATTTTAAGCATTAGCGACAAGGGAATGGCCACATCGGGGAATTATCGTAATTTCTATTATAAGAACGGAAAAAAATATGCTCATACTATTGACCCTCGTACGGGATATCCGGTGCAACACAGTATTTTATCCGCTACGGTAATAGCTGGAGATTGTGCGACCGCAGATGCATATGCCACAGCTTTTATGGTCATGGGACTTGATTCGGCCAGGCTTTTGTGTGCACGTCATCCGGAGTTGGATGCTTACTTCATCTATGCGGATGAGGATGGCCAGGTGGCTACTTGTTTTACAGAAGGGATGAAAGCTTATCTGAAAGAGGGACAGTAATCTTTTTGAATCATTTCTGTTCAGATTACTTTATTTTTGCATCTGGGAAATCAATAATGTCAGATTGGCTGTCAGAAGACGTGCTGAAATAGCCAAAAGGATGATGCCGAAGAATTTACGTATCATGTAGATTCCTCCTTTCCCTAAAATCCGTTCAATCTTGTTGGTGGAACGCAATACCAGATAAACCCATACCATGTTTAGGATAAGTGCCAGGACGATGTTGAGAGGGGCATATTCGGCACGTAGCGAGAGGAGGGTGGTAAATGCCCCGGCTCCGGCGATTAGTGGGAAAACTAATGGCACAAGGGTTGCCTCTTTGATGGGTCCTTGGTTTTTAAATATTTCTATATCCAAGACCATTTCCAAAGCTAATAAAAAGATAACAAATGCTCCGGCGATGGCAAAAGAGGCGATATCTACCTGAAAAAGTTTTAACACCATGTCTCCAGCGTAAAAGAAGCCGATTAATAGTGAAAACGAAATCAGTGTGGCTTTGTTGGCATTTACAGCACGTCCGTTTTGTTTTAGGTTGAGAATAATGGGAATCGAACCGATGATATCAATAACTGCAAAGAGCACGATAAATGCGCTGACTAATTCTTGGAAATTGAATGCTGAGAACATATTACCTTCTTTTTATTTGCAAATATATTTAAAATGTATGCAATACTCAAATAAAAGAAATGCAAATTGCAGGTTTAAGAGAAGATAAAAAAATAAAAAAAGAGGGGTGAAAGAGAGTCTCCCGTCGTTTTCGTGGTTATATTTGTATAATTAGTGTTGAATGTACCTAAAAGAAACAGGAATATGGAAACAACAATGTATGATATGCTACTGCAACTTCCTCTTTTTCAGGGATTAGGAAAAAATGATTTTACAAATATACTGAGTAAGGTAAAGTTTCATTTTTCGAATTATAAGGCTGGGGAGAAAGTCATTACAAAAGGAGACGTTTGCAGGAATTTGGTGTTTCTGCTCTCAGGAAGTGTGATGTCGGAATCTAATTATGAAGAAGAACGGTTCGTTTTTGGGGAAGTCCTGACAGCTCCTTATTTGATAGAACCTTATTCGATGTTTGGATTGCGTCAGAACTTTATGTCTGCTTATGTGGCTAAGACAGATGTCAGTATCATTACCATTGAAAAAGAGTTCCTTTCCGCTGAATTGGATAAATATGAAACTTTCCGTATTAATTATATTAATATATTAAGCAACGGAATTCAGCATCTATATGACCGGGTAAGAAAAGTTCCTTATGGTAGCAGTACGGAAAAGAAGGTTATAGACTTTTTGTTTATTTTGTCTGACCTGCCTTACGGAGAGAAGGTTTTGCGTATAAAGATGGAAGATTTGGCTTTATTGCTGAGTAGTACTCGTAATAAAATATCGCAGGCTTTAAATAATTTACAAGATAAACAGTTGATCAATCTGCAACGGATGGGCTTTAAAGTGCCTGCACTTGAGAATTTGAAAGCTGACTAATAGGTATGGTTGACTTGATGAATGAGTAATTTATAATGATATAAGTGCATATGGCAACAATACTTCATGCTCAGAATCCTTTCTTGGAAGCCTATGATACTCCGTATCAGACTCCTCCTTTTAATAAGATCAAAACAGAACATTATGAGCCTGCCCTGTTGGAGGGTATGAAAAGGCAGAATGTGGAAATAGAGGCGATAATCAATAATGATGAGGCACCTACTTTCCAGAATACGATTGTGGCATTGGAACGTTCCGGTGAATTATTGGACCGAGTGGCAGAAGTCTTTTTTAATCTTATAGAGGCTGAGGCTGATGAAGCCATGCAGGAATTGGCTCAGGTCTTGTCTCCGGCATTGGCGGAGCATAGCAATCGGATAAGTCTGAATGAAAAGCTATTTACTAGGATAAAAACGGTGTATGAGCAGGAGTATGGTTCTTTGACAGGAGAGGACAAGATGTTGCTCCAAAAAACGTATGATGGCTTTGTAAGAAGTGGAGCGAACTTAGCAGGTGAAGCGAAAGAAAAATACCGTACCCTTACGACAGAATTGAGCCGGTTGACTGTACGGTTTGCACAAAACCATTTGAAGGAAACCCATTCGTATGTGAAGGTCGTAACAGACCAACAACAGCTTGAAGGATTACCGGAATCAGCGTTGGAGTCAGCTGCACAGGCAGCAAAAGAAAAAGGAGTGGAGGGATGGGTTTTTACTCTTCAGGCTCCAAGTTATATTCCTTTGATGACTTATTGTGCCGATCGTGCATTGCGTAAGGAAATGTATATGGCTTATCAGACACGCTGTTCGCATAAGAATGAATGTAATAATGAAGAGATTGTAAAAAGGATTGTCAACATCCGTATGGAAATAGCTCAGTTGATGGGTTATAGAACTTATGCTGAATATGTATTGCGGAAGCGGATGGCGGAAAATTGTACAAATGTATATAAGCTGTTGAATCAGTTGTTGGAAGCCTATCTCCCTACAGCCTTGAAAGAACGGGAAGAAGTACAGGCTTTTGCTTCCCGTATGGAAGGGAGAAATTTTCAGTTAATGCCTTGGGATTGGGCTTATTATTCTGAAAAACTGAAGAATGACAGATATCAGTTAGATGCAGAGATATTACGTCCTTATTTTGAATTGAGTAAAGTAAAAGAGGGGGTATTTGGGTTAGCTACCAGACTCTATGGCATTACTTTTAGTTTGAATAAGGAGATACCGGTATATCATCCAGAAGTAGAGGCTTATGAAGTTTTTGATAAGAACGGACATTTTCTTGCAGTGCTTTATACAGATTTTCATCCAAGAGAAACCAAACAGTCCGGTGCCTGGATGACGGCTTTTAAGGGACAATGGAAAGAAAACGGTGAAGACAGTCGTCCTCATATCTCTATAACGATGAATTTTACTAAACCGACAGAGAATAAACCGGCCCTGCTTACATTGAATGAAGTTGAAACATTTTTGCATGAATTTGGACATGCTTTACATGGCATGTTTGCGGATAGTACGTATGCTTCCTTAAGTGGGACGAGCGTGTATCGTGATTTTGTGGAACTTCCCTCGCAAATAATGGAAAATTTTGCTATAGAGAAAGAGTTTTTACATACATTTGCCAAGCATTATCAAACCGGTGAACTTTTGCCTGATGAATATGTTTCCCGTATGGTAGAGGCCTCTAATTTTAATGTGGCTTATGCTTGTTTGAGACAAGTTGGCTTCGGTTTGCTGGATATGGCTTGGTATAATCGTGAGACAACGTTTGTAGGTGAGGTAAAACCGTATGAAAGAGCTTCTTGGAAACAGACACAGATATTGCCCTTTGTAGAAGAAGCTTGCATGAGTGTACAATTTTCTCATATTATGAACGGTGGATATGCAGCCGGATATTACAGCTATAAATGGGCAGAAGTTTTGGATGCCGATGCTTTTTCTGTATTTAAGGAAAAAGGTATATTTAACAGTGAAGTTGCCGATTCGTTCCGTAAGAATATTCTTTCGAAAGGCGGCACGGAGCATCCGATGGTTTTATATAAACGTTTCAGAGGGCAAGAGCCTACAGTGGATGCCTTGTTGAGGCGTAATGGGATTAAAGAATAAATATTAATTTAGATAAAAAAACAGGATGAATTTGAAATATTGGATAATAGGGTTATCCATGTTGCCCTTGTTTACGGCATGTAGCGATGAAGACGATATCGATGCCATTTTTATGGGCAGAACATGGAAGCTGAGCAGAATCATGCAGAATAAAAGTACAAGTGCTTTGACACCGGAAGAACAAAAGAAAGTGTCAGAGAGTGCGGAAAATTGCTTTATAGTTTCTTTCTCTGGAGACAATTTTTCCGGCAGAACATTGGAATCCTCATTTACAGGTACTTGGACTGTTGATGGAAAGAAACACACTATTTCATTTAACATAAAGGGAGGCGACGGTATGAATCCTGCTGAGGTTGTCAGTCAAAAGATGATTAATATATTGCAGTATGCTGACAAATATAAGGGTGATACTCGGAATCTTGAAATTCAGCATTCCGGTAATTCTAGTTATTTGTTGTTTTATCCACTAAATTAAGAATACATGACACAGGCAGAACTGAAACAATTCGAATTGGATAAACGCTATATACGTATGGCTGGAATTTGGGCAGAAAATTCATATTGTCAACGTAGAAAGGTGGGTGCTTTGATTGTGAAAGATAAAATGATTATATCTGATGGGTATAATGGGACACCTTCCGGCTTTGAAAATATATGTGAAGATAAAAATAATGTGACGAAGCCTTATGTGCTTCATGCTGAGGCTAACGCCATTACTAAAATAGCCCGTTCGAGTAATAGCAGTGCGGAGGCTACTATGTATGTGACGGCGGCTCCGTGTATCGAATGTGCTAAATTGATTATACAGGCGGGCATTCGCAGGGTAGTCTATTCAGAAAAATATAGGCTGGAAGATGGACTGGATTTGTTGAAAAGAGCAGAGATAGAAGTTATTTATGTTAATCCTAATGAGTAATCGGTATGGGCGGCAATAATCATTCTTCGCGTTTCATTCCTATAATCATCGCTATGAGTGTGGTGGTAGGTATTTTGATCGGAACGTTTTATGCAAATCATTTTTCGGGAAATCGTTTGAGCATTATTAATACTTCTTCCAATAAGTTGAATGATTTGTTACGTATTGTTGATGATCAATATGTTGATACGGTCAATATGGCAGACTTGGTAGAAAAAGCTATGCCTCAGATTCTGGCAGAGCTGGATCCGCATTCTATGTATATCCCGGCACAAAATCTGGAAGCTACGAATGCGGAATTGAAAGGGCATTTTAGTGGTATTGGTGTTGCGTTTACTATTCAGCATGATACCATTTATGTGAGTGATGTCATTAAAGGTGGTCCTTCGGAAAAGGTGGGGATGCTTGCGGGAGACCGGATTATTTCGGTGAACGACACTCTTTTTGTCGGAAAAGAAGTGAACAATGAAAGTACCATGCGTAAGTTGAAAGGTCCGAAAGGTTCTGAAGTGAAACTGGGGGTAGTACGTAAGGGAGTGAAAGAAGTCCTTTATTTTACCATTGTCCGGGGAGATATTCCGGTGAAGAGCGTGGATGCGGCTTATATGTTGACAGATGAGATCGGGTATATTAAAATCAATAAGTTTGGTGAGACTACTTATCCGGAAATGATTATAGCTTTGGCTACTTTACAACAGCAGAATTGCAAAAGTCTGGTGATTGATTTGCGCGATAATACAGGTGGTTATATGGGGTCTGCTATCCAGATGGTGAATGAGTTTCTGCCGAAGAACAGATTGATAGTTTATACGGAAGGGCGTAAGTCTCCGCGTCAGGAATTCCGTTCGGATGGAAGAGGAACTAATCAAACAACTCCATTGGTAGTACTGACAAATGAAATTTCCGCTTCAGCCAGTGAAATTTTTTCAGGGGCCATTCAGGACAATGATAGAGGAACTATTATCGGACGTCGTTCTTTTGGGAAAGGTTTGGTACAGCAGCCTATTGATTTTCGTGATGGGTCGGCTATTCGTTTGACGATTGCCCGTTATTATACTCCTTCGGGAAGATGTATTCAGAAACCTTATTCCAATGGAAAGGATGAAAATTATGAATATGATCTTCAGAAACGCTATGATCATGGTGAATTTTTCTCTCAAGACAGTATCAGGCAGAATGAGGATTTGGCTTACCGCACTGCATTGGGTAGGGTTGTTTATGGCGGTGGAGGCATTATGCCTGATATTTTTGTTCCACAAGATACTACGGGATATACTTCCTATTATTATATGGCTATGAATAATAGACTGCCTATTGAGTTCGCATTTCAGTATACGGATAAAAACCGTGAAAAACTTTCCCGGTTTGAGGATGCGAATTCAATGATAATTTATCTGAAAAAACAATATTTGGTGGACAAGTTTGTCCGTTTTGCAGAAACAAGAGGGCTAAAGCGGAGAAACATAATGATTGATAAGTCATATAAATTGCTGGAAAGAGCTTTGTACGGAAATGTGATTTATAACATGTTGGGTTTGGAAGCTTATGTTGAATATTTGAACGAAAGCGATCCGACTGTATTGAAAGCAATAGAGGTACTGGAGAAAGGGGAGGCTTTCCCGAGAGTTCCATCGAAAACAACCGGCAGAGATGAAGGAGGAAAAAAAGGCGTTGCGTAGGATGATTACGCAACGTAAAGCTTTATATTCTTTGGAGTTGCGTAGGACCTTGTCTGCCGTTCTGATGGAACAGTTGGAACGGCATCCGCTTTTTGTGACAGCGCGTACTGTATTGTTGTATTATTCTCTGCATGATGAAGTCTATACTCATGAGTTTGTGGAACATTGGCGACAAGAAAAAAGAATATTGCTTCCTGTTGTAAAAGGAGAGGAGTTGGAGTTGCGTTATTATGCGGGAAAGGATGATTTGAAAAAAGGAGCATACGGCATAGAAGAACCTTCGGGTATGATTTTTACCGATTACCCGGAAATAGATGTCACTATTGTTCCGGGAGTCTCTTTTGACAAAGATGGCAATCGCTTAGGAAGAGGAAAGGGTTATTATGATCGTCTGTTACCTAAACTCTCTTCTTATAATATTGGTATTTGTTATGCTTTCCAAGTGAGTGACAAGATCCCCTATGAACCATACGATAGAAAGATGGATGCTGTTCTGACAGATGAAGGGTGGTTGTGTAAAAGATAAATTTTACAGAGGCTGTACCGTTAATGAAAGATGATATTGACGATTACTTGCGCTCCTACATATTGGTTTAGATTCTTGACAAGCCGCTCACGCCCCATCATGAGGTCTTGCCGTAGGGCGGGAGAGGAAAGATGGACATGCAAAATTTGATTTTTAATATATAGGTTTGTCGTGTAAGAGGCGATGGGACCCAATACTTCTTTCCAAGCCTGAATAAGTCTATATTCATTTAGAGGAGATTCCAATCCTTGTTCTCTCATTACCTTTCGAATCATTTCACCTATTGGTTTCGCTTGGTTTCTTTTCATTGGATCTCTGGTGTTTAAATTCTTTTACCATTACACGTGAATTGTCATTCTTTTTCTTTCTGTTCTTCCACAGTTCCTTGTTTAACATGGAAAAGACAGTAACTCAGTTCTGTTTTGCGTAGAATTTTATCCAAATGCTCTCTGTTGGTATCTGTGATGAAAATTTGTCCGAAACTATCTCCTGCTACCAGTTTGATAATTTGTTCTACTCTTGATGCGTCTAATTTGTCAAAAATGTCATCTAAAAGCAATAGTGGAGTCGTTTTACTGCCTGTCCGTTTCAGAAAATCGAATTGAGCCAATTTCAAGGCTATCAGATAAGTCTTGTTCTGTCCTTGGGAACCCTCCCGTTTAATTGGAAAGTTTCCAAGTTGCATGTTCAGATCATCTTTATGAATTCCTATCAATGTGTATCCCATGATTCTGTCACGAGAACGGTTTTCTTTTAGAGCCTGTAAAAACGAGCGTGTATGTAAATGTGATTCATAGGATAGATTTACTGTTTCACTGTCTTGGGATATATAGGAATAAAAAAACTGGAATATTGGAATAAATTCCTCAATGAAAGCTGTTCGTTTCTGGAAAACAATATTTCCCGTGGTTCCCATAATCTCTTCCCATACTGACATCAATTCCGAATCTGGTTCTTCTTCCTGTTTTAGTAAAGTGTTGCGCTGAGACATTGCCTTGTTATACCGGATGAGAGCATCCAGATATTCCTTGTCATATTGCGAAATCACCACATCCATGAAGCGGCGTCGTTCTTCACTTCCTCCAGCTATCAGTTCCGAATCGGAAGGTGATACCATGATGAGTGGAATAAAACCTATATGGTCTGATAAACGAGTGTATTCCTTCTTATTGCGTTTGAATTGCTTTTTTTGCCGTCGCTTCATTCCGCAGCAGATTTCTTCCGGACTTCCATCTTCTAATTCATAAAAGCCTTGGATAAAGAAAAAGTCCTGATTATGGCGGATGTTTTGAGAATCAACCGGATTAGATGAACTTTTACAAAATGAAAGATAGTAAACAGCATCCAACAGATTGGTTTTGCCCATTCCGTTTTGTCCGATAAAACAATTAATTTTCGGAGAAAGATCCAGCTCCGCTTGTTCTATATTCTTATAGTTTAGTATGGAGATACGTTTTAATATCATATTGCAAATTTAGGTATAATTCTTCATTTTCAAATTTAGCGGCGTAAATATTTGAAAAAATATGGCTTGAAATTTTATTAATAGATAGAAATAAACTACTTTTGCTGACCGGAAAATACCGTAATACGTAAAATATAAAAAACATATAAAAATGGCAGAACAGAAGAATAAGCAAGATGCGATGAATGTAGAGGAGGCTTTGAGCCAGTCGGAAGTATTTATTGCGAAAAACAAAAAGACGATCATCGCTTTTATCGTAGCAGTTATTGTTATTATTGTAGGAGTAGTAATTTATAAGAACTTTATTTCAGATCCCATGGAGCGTAAGGCTTCCGAGGCATTATATAGAGGTGAACAGTATTTTGAGGCTGAACAATACGAACTGGCTCTGAATGGTGACTCACTTGGATATAAAGGTTTTATTAAAATTGCGGATGAGTTTGCTGGAACGGATGCCGGAAATCTTGCAAAAGCATATGCAGGTTTAAGCCATGCTCAATTAGGAAATTATAAAGAAGCCGTAGAAGCCCTGAATCAGTTTGACGGTGATGATTTGGTAATAGCCCCGGCTGTAATGGGAAATTTGGGTAACTGTTATGCTCACTTGGGTGATCTGGAGAAAGCTGCTTCTACATTAATGACCGCTGCCGAGATGGCAGACGCTCATTCCATGAGCCCGGTTTATTTGATTCAAGCGGGAGAGATTTATGAGAAACTGGGTAAAAAGGAAGATGCGGTAAAGGCTTATATGTTGGTTAAAGATAAGTATTTTAATTCTTATCAGGCTATGGATATTGATAAGTATATTGAACGCGCATCTAAATAATAAGGAGATTAATAAATATTTTTATGTCAGGTGCGGATTATACGAGGGGTGTAATTCGCACTTTTTTATTTATCATTTAAACAGAAAACAAAATGGCAACAGCTTATCACAATTTGTCAGATTATGATTTTAATTCGGTTCCGGATGCAAGTGCAATGCGTTTTGGAATTGTCGTTTCAGAATGGAATGCGAATATTACCAATGCCCTATTGGAAGGGGCTGTGAAGACTTTAAAACAGCATGGAGCCAAAAAGGAAAATATTATTGTACGCATGGTTCCGGGAAGCTTTGAATTAACCTTCGGTTCCTCACAGATGGTGCGAAGTGGCTTGGTAGATGCTGTGATTGCTATAGGATGTGTGGTTCGTGGAGATACACCTCATTTTGATTATGTGTGTGCTGGAACGACTCAGGGTATAGCCGAGTTGAATGCGACTGGTAATGTTCCAGTCATCTATGGTCTGATAACAACCAATACGATGCAGCAGGCAGAGGACCGGAGTGGGGGTTGCTTAGGGAACAAAGGAGACGAATGTGCAATTGCAGCAATAAAAATGGTAGATTTTGCTTGCAGCTTAAGAAAATAATTATACCTTTGCACCGCATTTGAGAGATATGGTATCTTTTATGCGGAAGAGGGCAAATACCAGAGTGGCCAAATGGGGCAGACTGTAAATCTGCTGGCTTACGCCTTCGGTGGTTCGAATCCATCTTTGCCCACAAAAATTGCGGAAGTAGCTCAGTTGATAGAGCATTAGCCTTCCAAGCTGAGGGTCGCGGGTTTGAGTCCCGTCTTCCGCTCTTAGAGAAGCCGGGGTAGAATGTCTATCCAGGCTTTATTCTTTCGTTGGTATATTCATAGCTGATTATGTGGAACTTTGTGGCCATGGCGCTACATTAAATCTGAGTCGTTATAAGAATGATTCTATGCCTTTCAGGGTCAAAATTCGGTATTTTCGGGGAAAAACAGTACTTTTGCTTGGTAAATAAAATGTATGTATGTTAAGAATCGGTTTATTGTCTGATACACATGCTTATTGGGACGAGAAATATCTTCAATACTTTGAATCTTGCGATGAAATCTGGCATGCAGGGGATATTGGCTCTTTAGAGGTCGCACAACGCTTGGCGGCGTTCCGTCCGTTCAGAGCTGTATATGGGAATATTGACGGTCAGGAAATCCGTCGCTTGTATCCGCAGATTAATCGTTTTACGGTAGAAGGAGCTGAGGTGTTGATAAAACATATCGGAGGTTATCCGGGTAATTACGATTCTTCTATCCGTGGTAGTCTGTTGGCTCGTCCTCCTAAACTTTTTATCAGTGGGCATTCGCATATATTGAAGGTGAAGTATGACAAGACCTTGGGAATGTTACATATCAACCCCGGAGCAGCCGGTCTGTATGGTTTTCACAAGGTACGTACGCTGGTTCGTTTTGTCATCGATAATGGGGTATTTAAAGATTTGGAAGTCATAGAGCTGGCTGATGTATAGTCCACGACTTTCCTATTGTTTACTGGTGCAGGCGTCCGTATTCCTTTTCGGAAATCATTGCGGACTCTTTTTCAAAATTTCCAAAATGTCTTTCTTCGCAGGCGGAATTCAAACATAGTCTTATTTATTTTCTTCCGGTGATTACTTTTAAGAATCCTGGCGTATAACGTTTTAAGAGATAGAACGTTAATAAAAGAATTGTTACTGTGGTAACAACTGCCGATACAAAAATTGAAAGCATTCCCAAATCAGTAGCAGGACGAAATATGAAAAAGAAAAGTTTCAAAAAACTATCGCACATCAAGTAATGAGCCACATAAATAAAGAAGCTGGAGGAAGCAAGAAAAGGGCTGACCTTGCAAATATGATGTCTCAATAACCACGAGGAAACATTATAGGCAAAAAACAATCCGACGAAAACATTTAATCTTTTGATTGTATCCGAGAGACCGGGGTAATAATGCTCCGAGAAAACGAATAGCAAAGCTAACAGTGGATATAACATCATGGATATTTTGGAAAAGCGGCTGAATTCATGCATCATATCTTTTGCGTTCACACTCATATATGCTCCCCATGAAAAGAAGAAGAATGCGGTTAACAGTTGATTGATATGCCCTAAATCCCAATATGCTAAAGTAAACCATAAAACGCCCAATGTCAGCACAAAATAATGGCGTATACGCTTTAATGTCCAATAAAGCATAGGAGTACATAGCACTACTATCATCAAATCCCTCACAAACCATAAAGGTGTATCCGCAGGATAAGTATAGTTAGTGACCGTCTCATTAGCAGTAGGGGGCATAATAAATATACCTTTTGAATCATCCCAAAAGGTTTCCAATATTGCAGACAGACTAAAATCCAATTGGGCTTTATTAGTATTCACAAAAAGAGAGGAGAAGCAGGGAAGCCGTACGAAAAATCTTTTCAAGACAGCTACTATATTCCATATCAAGTAAGGTATTAACAAAGTTTTTACCCTGTTTTTTAGTTTCTGTGAGTATTTCTCTTTAGTCAGTTTCCCTCCTTCCAAAGAGAAAAAGAACACGAAACCGGATATGAAAAAGTATATTGGAACACTCTGTCCTCGAAGAAAGCCATTTATGACATGATTTATTTCTAACAAGACTGGCATATTTTCCAAAGAAATAGGGACTCCTTGTATCGTGAATCCATTAATATTAAAGGTATGAATGGCCACCACAACCACCGCCAAAGGGAAACGCAGCAAATCTAAACTTTGCGAGCGTAAATCATTCCTGCTCATAATGTCTTTGAGTCTTTCCAGTTCCTTCAAGACCTCTATTCCTTTAAACCACGAAGCGTGGAACTGCAATATATATTTTGATATGGTGTCTGAAAAGACTAAAATGAAAAGAAAAGCCAAACAAGTGCAA
>CANQSM010000063.1 GCA_947626525.1 uncultured Phocaeicola sp.
TCTTTGTAAAGTTACAAAATATCTATCATATTGGCAAATAATTAGTTGACTAAATTCTGAATATCCCTAATTATCAAATAAAGCACGAAATAGCATTATTCCAGAATTGGCAAGGAGAGTATGTGGTGTTCAGTGAGCTGCTCTCTGAGAGACCAGAAGGGACAATCCTATTTGATATGTTTACTATTAAAGGTTATACCCCAAGTGTTATCAAGGAAGGCGTTGTGGATTGGATTGTAAATCCTGGCGAGATATGGTCTTGGCTTTGCAGAAACCTTTCCAAAATTTTAGCGCTAACAGATTGGCAGGATAATGCCCATAAGTACTTATCAGACATTAAGAAAGTATTCATTGACGAAAAGGTAGACTCAAGTCAAAAAATATCCGTGTACCTAGACGATAGTGGTAAACCAACAGATACTGCTTGCCATTATTTAATGCGTTCCGGTAAAAAGCTTGATGTAAGCGAATACCAACTGGTGGCTGATAGCTTTAAAGGATACACATTTGTCCCATATCAATTTGAGAAGGAACTTACTGAAGCTCCATTTACATTGCCGTATTTATCCGTCGATGATTTGCTATCTGATGGAATCGAACTGCATATTGATATACTGAAGATACTTGCTACATTGCACTCTGACTTACTGAGCAAGTACAGGATAATCGATACGCAAGATACATTCAAGATATATAATTTGGACGGCGGACGAAACTACCTAGATAATGTTTCGAATGAACTAAGAAAGAAACTTGTTCAGGCTGATTTCTACTATGTCCCAGAACAGGTGCAAGCGTTATTTGCCTCGCACAATAACTATGCGTATTATTTTAAAACAAATACAACCTTGGCGTACAAAGTTATTGAGCGACTACCTAATACATATGAATTACTGCCCGTTATAAAGGACTGCAATGCAGATATTATCAATCAGTATTTAGATAGTATTAATGAAATCGTTATTGATGAACACATTGAAGAGAGCGATATCAGATGGCAGTTGATACAGTTTGCAGTTGCCAGAAGTAGTGATGCCAACAACTATATCGAACAGTTTAAGAGAGCGATTAGACACAAAAAAGAAAAACTACCTAATACAATTAAAAGTGATAGTATAACCTCTTCTAGTGGTGTGCGCTATAGCCTTTATGAGTTGAACCAAGAGTATAAGGAGGAGAATGAACTTATTGATTCATTCTTTAGATGCTTGCCGTCTGATGACATGACCATTTGGTTCAAGACAACATTTTATAGCGACGCTATAGAGTGTATTGCAGAGGAAGACTTATACAAGGATTTGAAGAGTGAGCATCTTTCTATTGAGCAGTTAAGATTCTGCCTCGATTACTCATTGCATTATTCTCCTGATTATGATAGTCTGGAGATTGATGATGATGACAAGTTGAGGGAAGTTATGGATATGATCAAAGCAAATTCATACTATGGCTTTGATAAATACTTTAAGATAGAAGGTTTTAATCCAGATGTTCAAGCCTTTGCAGAACATGAATTGTTAACAGAGGAGGAGTATCTCCCAGCTCTTTTGCATAATTGGTTGAAGGACAATCCTGACGGGGTGAGTTTGTTCTCTACATTACGAACAAATATTGATCCCTATATTGCAATAAGAAGTGCCATTAAGAATAATAACGAGTCTGTTGGTATCCCAAGTTTTGCTGACTCTAAGCTAACAGATCTAGCCATTTCATGGTTTCTTAATAGTAATATCATTTATCTGTTTGACTCAACGTCATACAGACAAATTAGTATGGTAATAGAAAACTTACCAGAGGAATTTGAACACAAAGTGTTCCTAAGGTACACGGGTAAAATTGAGGAGCCAAGTAGCGGAGTGATATTGCCAACATTTATACTTGAGGAATATCAACTGGAAGCAAAATTCTTGTCGTGGTATAACTGGGCACATAGCGATACTTTCAAAGAGTTGCTAAAAAACAATGTTAAACTTCAGCAGTTTTTTGCTAATAATATTGTGTTCTGTTATGGACAGCAAGATATGCTTGTAAACCACCAATTAGGTAAGGCTCCAAGAATTGAGATTGCTCCTTCTGCTATAACTTCAAGCACGGCATATAAGGAGTTTGTATCGCCTCCATATGATAAATGGAAGTTGATGCCAGAATCAAAAGGCATTGTAATATATCTCTCTAAAGAACCAATTGGAGTGAACTTCATTCTTAGATGCAACGGAGAGACATTGTTCTCTACAGAGATGCGTAATAGAGAGTATGGATATGAGGCAAACAAGTATGTTGTAGTGCAACATCCCAATGCTGAAAAACTTACTCCGCTCAAGACAATTGAAAAATACATTGCTGAAATGAATTTCTTCAAGGAGCCATTTATTATTTTGCAGGGTCTATATGTTGAGCAGTTCGAGCAATTGGAAACCATAGCAGAGGAAAAGGGCCTTGACATTCACTCGCTCGTTGAAACAGCAGATAGTAAGAGTGAGAATCAAGAGCAGGGATATACTTATGTAAAAATGTCTGAAAATCTGTCTAAAGAATCTTTGCAAAAGGCTGCTGAATCTCTGTCGGATGATATGATAGATAGCATAGAAACGCTTAAGGATATTGCCGAGAATCTAAGTCCAGACGAACTTCAAGAGCTGGCTGAAAATAGGGATAAGTTGCTTGAAATGCTTGCAGACCTAAATGATGAAGATGAATCACAGGAGTCGCAGGTTCGGCAAATTATAGGTTATATAGGTGAACTTATATATGAGCATTACTTGAAGGATACTCTCAAAGTTGATTATGAGTTCTCCGCAGATAAGGGCATTGGCGAGTATGATTTCAAGTATACCGACACAGATGGTCATACAGTATATGTTGATGTTAAAACCAATTTGTATAGTTTGAAGGACGGTAATTCGCCATTCTATTTGCACAGAACTCAAAATGGGTTTATGCATGAGAATCCGCAAGCCGACTACCGTATTGTTCGTATTTCGTTGAAGGATTTACATTTGGATAAGGGAAGAGATAGTTATTCAACATTGAGAAATGTTCACGGAAAGGACCAAAACCCTCGTGATAACTCACGACTTAAAGAGGATTGCCGGAAACTCGCTCTTCACTATTGGAAACATGCTCAAATTGAAGAGTTTACCAGTGACTCTCCTGAATACGCAATTAGAATAGAAAGAAGATAATAGTATGGCAAAAAGTATTTCACCTTTGCAACAACTTTATTTTGCTTGGGACTTAACTCACAAGAAGTCCGTGAGCGATGATACTCGTTTTACTGGTATATTATCTGAAGCAAAAGTAGATCTCAACCCTCATCAGATCGAGGCAGCTCTTTTTGCGTTCAAATCTCCACTCAGTAAAGGTGCTATACTTGCAGATGAGGTTGGCCTTGGAAAAACCATCGAAGCCGGCATTATATTGTCGGAAATGTGGGCAGAGCATAAAAGGAATATTTTGATTATTGTTCCTGCTCCTCTACGTAATCAGTGGAATATAGAGTTGATGGAGAAATTCTTCTTACCATCAACTATATTTCTGTCCGACAATTATTCTGCATATAAAAGTGCTGGAGTTAACCCACTAGGAGCAGGAGAAGATATCATTGTCTGCTCATACAACTTTGCCGCAAAATATTCAGAAGACATTTCAAAAGTATCTTGGGACCTTATAGTAATAGATGAGGCTCATAAATTGAGAAATGTTTATAGAAAGTCCGCTAAACTCTCAAATATTTTGAAAAGAGTTTTACAGCCTTACAAAAAGGTACTCCTTACAGCGACTCCCTTGCAGAATAACCTCAAAGAGTTATATGGACTTATAAGTATAATAGACGGGGAATTTTTCTCTTCTGTTGACACATTTGATAAGCAGTACAACGCTGTTTCCACAAGAGAAACTTCGAGATACAGCGAACTAAAGGAGAGATTGCAAAGGATTTCTCATAGAACTTTGCGCCAGCAGGTTCAAGAATATGTGAACTATACTAAGCGTTCTGCTATGGTTACGAAGTATGAACCGACAGACGCCGAACAGGAATTGTATAATCGAGTAGATGAATATCTTAAAAGAGATATTATACATGCAATTAACCCAATTGCACTACCAATGCTATCTCTTATAATTCGTAAGATTTTGTCATCGTCTGCATACGCACTTTCCTTTACATTGGGTAAACTTATAAGTAAGTTAGAAAAGTACAAAAGGGAAGGAAAGATTATCAATGATATTGATGATTTTTATGAGGACATCGATGTGATGGATAATGACGACTTCTCAGATGAGGAAGAAACGCACGAGCCTTCTACTGGATATGTTGACTATTCTATTGATGTCGAAATTAAAGAACTATTGGAATGCCAGAGATTAGCTCAAAATATTAAGGAGGAGACTAAAGCAATTAAATTAGTTGAAGCCCTTGATGTCGCATTTAATAGAATCAAAGCAATTGGGGGAAATCGGAAAGCTCTGATCTTCACCGAAAGTAGACGCACACAGGAGTATTTAAAAAACTATCTTGAAACGCACGGATACAAAGATAAGGTTGTTTGCTTCAATGGAATGAACAATGACTTTACATCTAAGTGTATATATGAAAATTGGTTAAGTAGGTATCACGGGACGAACCGTATATCTGGGAATAGAGAAATTGATAGAAAACAGGCTATTGTTGATTATTTTAGTACGGATGCCGAAATATTAATTGCGACTGAGGCAGGAGCTGAAGGAATCAACCTTCAATTCTGTTCTTTGGTGGTTAATTTCGATATGCCTTGGAATCCTCAAAGAATTGAACAAAGAATTGGTCGATGCCACCGATATGGTCAAAAGCACGATGTGGTAGTGGTCAATTTTGTCAACCAAAACAATATTGCAGATAATCGTGTATACGAACTGTTGGATAGTAAATTCAACCTCTTTGACGGTGTGTTTGGTTGTAGTGATGAGGTACTTGGAGCAATAGATTCAGGCGTTGGTTTCGAAAAGCGCTTAAATCAAATATACCAAACATGTAGAACTGCACAAGAAATTGAGGCGGCTTTTGATGAACTGCAAAAAGAGTTGGAGGATGTTATTAATGAGCGTCTAAAAAAGACACATCGCTCATTACTTGAGAACTTTGATGAGGAGGTTGTCCAAAAACTTAAGATACGCCATATTGATGACACTAAACGAGTAAATACCTATAATAGGACATTCTGGCTTTTGGCGAATTCTGTTCTATCCGATCAGATTACAGAGGTTGATGATGATACTATGTCGTTTATGTTGCCAAATAGTCCATCACCATCTATTCCAAATGGAAAGTACATATTGAATAAGAATTCTGGCGATTCTCATCAATTGAGAATAGGTCATCCTCTTGGGGAATACATTGTCAATGAGGCTCGTAAAGCGCCAGCAACGCCTTTGAATATCTGTTTTAGGCTTAATGAACATCCAATTAGAAAAAGTCTTTTGGAAGAACAACGTGGACATTCAGGTGTATCTTATGTATACAAGGTCATGTCATGGAATGAGCACGACAGTCAAGAGGATATAATATGCTGCACAAAAAATGATGTTGGTACTTGCTTACTAGATGATTTTGTGAAGGCTTTGTTGCAGGTTGTTCCGGAGAGTTACAAGCTAACCAACATGAACGACGAAGCGAATGTCTCTGAAGAATTAGAGGCGAAGTTGACAAAATTAAAGGAAAGTTTGTCAGAACGTACAAATGAATATATCGTGTTTGAGATTGACAAGTTTGAATCTTGGTCTGAGGATGTTATTTTTAAATTACAAGAGGAGGTTATAGCACTTCGTAAAAAACACGAGAATATTAAGCGTCAGATACGAAAAGAGCGTGTCGCTCGAGTAAAACTTGCGATGAAGGAACAGGAAGTTAAAATAGCCAGACTCCTTAGAGTCAAACAACAGGAGTTATTTGATAAGCAAGATGATTGCGATAGACAAGTGGATGAATTGACAGAAAAGTTGAGGAAGTCAATGGAGAACCAGACACAAGTTGAGTTAATGTTTTGTTTCAAATGGACAATACAATGAACCTTTTCAGCAAGTTAACTTCAAGTGCCAACGCAGATAGCTGCATTGCCACTTGCAGCTATCTGCGTGAAAAAGTCCGGTATCCGATCTTATTTTTGAGCTAATTGTCGGTGCATAGCGGCTGCAGCACGGCGCCCGTCACCCATGGCTAAGATAACTGTGGCACCGCCACGTACAATATCACCTCCTGCATAAATGGTTGAAATGGAAGACTGCATATCCTCATTTACAGCGATAGTCCCTTTACGTCCCAGTTCCAATCCTTCTATTGACTTGGGTACAATCGGATTCGGAGATACCCCTACGCTGACAATAGCCATATCAATATCGATAGTTTCTGTCGCTCCAGGCACAGGGACCGGACTACGGCGACCTGAAGCATCCGGTTCGCCAAGTTCCATTTTCTGTAAAACGACCTGTTTTACACGTCCTTGTTCATCCGCTATATATTCAATTGGATTATGAAGGGTAAGAAATTCAACACCTTCTTCTTTCGCATGCTTAACTTCTTCAATCCGAGCAGGCATTTCTTCCTCAGAACGGCGATAGATAATCATGGCACGCTCGGCTCCTAGCCGAACTGCCGTACGGACAGAGTCCATTGCGGTATTACCTCCACCAATAACTGCCACCCGTTTTCCAAGTGTTACAGGTGTATCTGAGTCCTCACTAGCCGCGTCCATCAGATTTACACGAGTCAGGTATTCATTACTTGACATAATATTAATGGCATTTTCACCTGGAATATTCATAAAATTCGGTAAACCTGCACCCGAAGCTATGAATATCCCCTTAAAGCCTTCATCTTCCAATTGCTTTACACTGATGGTTTTTCCCACGATGCAGTCCTTTACAAATACAACCCCCATCTTGCATAGATTTTCAATTTCCACATCAACAATCTTATTCGGTAGACGGAACTCTGGAATGCCATATTTCAAGACTCCTCCAATCTCATGGAGAGCCTCGAAGACTGTCACATCATATCCTAACTTGGCCATATCCCCCGCAAAAGAAAGACCTGCCGGTCCTGAACCTATAACGGCTATTTTTATCCCGTTCTTATCAGCTATATGAGGTATGGAAATATGCCCGCTTTCACGCTCGTAATCCGCGGCAAAACGCTCCAGATAGCCTATGGCCACAGCCGGTTTCCCCATTTTCAAATGAATACAATGTGACTCGCACTGCTTCTCCTGAGGACATACACGCCCACATACGGACGGTAATGCGCTTGTCTGTTTCAGTACTTTTGCCGCCTCCAAAAAATCGCCCCTTTCAATATTCTTTATAAAACCAGGAATATTGATATTCACCGGACATCCCGTCATACAAGAAGGATTTGCACAATCAAGACAACGTTTGGCTTCTGTCAGAGCCTGTTCCTCCGTTAATCCCTGATTTACCTCTTCCTTACGGCTATGAGAACGGTATGCCGGATCGAGTTCGTTCATCCTTACCCGTTCTATGGCTGCCCGTTCTTTCGGTCTTATGTTTTTCCGAAGTTCCTCACGCCAGGCGGCATCACGTCCATTTGGATCGGTAACGGTTTCTGTAAGCTCAAGCTTATGCATTTCCTCCCGCTCTATCGGTTTGAAAGCTCCCATACGTTTCAGCATTTCATCAAAGTCCACTTGATGACCGTCAAATTCCGGACCATCCACACACACAAACTTGGTTTTTCCTCCAACAGTAATGCGGCAGGCGCCACACATGCCTGTTCCATCCACCATAATGGTATTCAATGAAACATCCGTAGGAATATTGTATTTCTTTGTCAACAAACAAACAAATTTCATCATGACAGCTGGACCGATAGCAAAACATTTATCCACTTTTTCCCGTTTAATAATGCGTTCCACTCCTTCCGTAACCAGCCCTTTGTTTCCATAAGAGCCATCATCTGTCATGATAATCACTTCATCCGAGCTCTTGCGTACTTCATCTTCCAAAATAATCAATTCTTTTGTACGGCCTGCCAGGACAGAAATCACCCGATTACCCGCTGCTTTCAAAGCCTGTATAATTGGAAGCATAGGAGCTACCCCAACACCACCTCCTGCACATACTACCGTTCCGTAATTTTCGATATGGGTAGCTTGCCCTAACGGACCTACCACATCTGTTATATAATCTCCCACCTGAAGATTACATAGTCGGGTAGAAGACAACCCTACTTCCTGAACGACCAAGGTAATGGTTCCTCTTACAGGATCGGCACCAGCAATGGTAAGTGGCATACGTTCTCCTTTTTCGCCTACACGGACAATTACAAAATGCCCTGCTTTGCGTGCTTTTGCAATCAAAGGAGCTTCAATTTCCAATTTAAAGACTTTCTCAGAGAAATGTTCTTTTACGACAATTTTATTCATTATTCGTAGTTTAAATATAGTTCTTTTGGGTGTTTTACTTTCATGCAAAGATAGTGCTTAGGATTCGAACCACAAAAATAAGAAAGTAATTCTTTACAGCAATTCTGTTAGACTATGCATCCACTTCCACTATGCAAGCACTACATCTTTTCTTTGTTTTCTACGGTAACATTTTTCGTAGTTACACAGTCCACATGTATACTCTAACTTGCGGACATGTTCTCCCAAACCTATTACACCACTTACAGATTTAATCGGAAGCATTAAACTGGAATCAGTTAACCTAATACCGCATGGATGAAAAGCGGGAAAAAGGGAAAACAATTTTTGCTGTTCCGATACATGCCAGCCACAATATCCCGGACTAAAACGATTGGTATGTTTCCAGCCTTTGCAAGCTATTTCTCTCTGCAAAACCTCTTCCATACAATCGGCTGCTTTTTCGGCTATAATACTACCCAAAGAATCGGCTATATAGATAGCCACAATATCATCTTCCTCTTTCAAAAGATGCTGAAGTTGTTCAAACTCTTGTCCGGCGGTCGCCACAAAAAAGGCATATGCCTGAGAACCGCGTAACTGTCTGACAATAATTCTACCTACCTGAAAGGTTGTTTTCGAAATCTCCAATTCCTCTTTCTCCAACAAAAGTTCACCTTCCGTTAAAAAGAAAGAAAAAAGAGGGCGGGTAACCGAAGCTACCCGCAATAAAAGTTTTTGAGTTTCCCGCTTTACCCCTTCATCAGGCTCTGCAGAACCATATCCCATGGCCTCATATATCTCCGACAGAGAAATGTGTAATTCTTCAAATGAAAGCTTATGCTCTTCCATCATTAAATTCTTTTAAGGCTCCATAGAAAGCATCAATATTTTCGATTGCAGTATGAGGAGGCACATCACAACCACTCGAAAGGACAAAATTAGGATATGCTTTTGTCGCTTCCAGCAACTCTAATGTCTTTTTACGTATAGATTCAGGAGTCCCCATCTTGAATACACTTACCGGATCCAGATTACCCATTGCCAATGCTCCGGAAGGAACCTCTTTCAAGGCATCCAACATATCTATTTTATTACCAAAATGATATCCCGCTGCACCAGTATAGACCATAGCTTTCGTACAATGACCGGTATTACCGCAATTATGCAGAATGACCGCAAAGTGTTCATCCTGTACCTTATCGACAATCTCTTTCACAAACACGGATGAATATATTTGACAATCCTCATCAGAAAGTAACCCGGCTGCTGGTTCTGCCAATATCACACCGTCTGATCCCATTTCTTTCAAAGCCAAACAGTAGTTGGTAATGAATTCTGTACATTTCTTCAACAATGTTGTCGCAGCTTCAGGATTAATATATATCAACATCATGATTTCAGACATATCATATAAACGACCTGCTAACGAATAAGGACCAATACATCCGGCAAAAACCGGTTTATCCTGAATGGCCTCCGCAGCCAAGCGGTTTGCCTTCAGATATTGAGGTACCCGCCCTTTATCCAGCCCAGGAACCAACAATGCATCAATTGCGGCTTCATCCGCAAGAAGACGTCCTACTACACTTGGCACCTCATTTTCCGGAAATACAATTTCCGCTCCGAAAGCCTCTGCTTCAACCGTTAAATCCATAATGACACATGCGCCTTCCGAAGGATATTTGTCATATAAAGCCTTTATGGCTTCATAATGTATCTGCCCGTCTGTTACAGCATCCCGTACGGTTTTCCCTATAATCTCAATACCCGGGTGGGTCATAATCGGCAAAGCTGCCACTTGTTTATTTTGAATGAGTTGTTTTACCCATTCCTTCATGTTTTTCTTACTCATTATCTTTTAGTTTACTTTTTAGGGGAGAGAATATGCTTCTTTCAGCAACCCCTGTTAATAGGCAAAGATAGGATATTCCGCCATCGTCTTATTTACTTTTTCACGAACAGAAACAATTACTTGTTCATTGTCTACATTAGAGAGAACGGTTTCAATCATCTCGGCAATTTCGAGCATTAAATCTTCTTTAGCTCCACGAGTAGTAATAGCAGGAGTTCCCAAACGAATGCCAGAAGTCTGGAAAGCAGAACGACTATCAAACGGCACCATATTCTTATTGACTGTAATATCCGCCGAAACCAATGCCTTTTCAGCAACCTTACCTGTTAAATCAGGATACTTGCCGCGCAAATCTACCAACATAGAATGATTATCCGTACCTCCCGACACAATAGTAAAGCCTCTTTCGATTAAGGCCTGTGCCAATACTTTTGCGTTTTTCTGTACTTGTTTCTGATACTCTTTGTATTCCGGTTGCAGACATTCTCCAAAAGCGACAGCTTTTGCGGCAATCACATGTTCCAGCGGGCCACCCTGTATTCCTGGGAATACAGCAGAATCAAGTAATTGAGACATTTTCTTGATTTCTCCTTTCGGAGTCTTTTTACCCCATGGATTATCAAAATCTTTACCCATCATAATGACACCACCACGAGGGCCACGCAATGTTTTATGAGTAGTGGACGTTACAATATGCGCATATTTTACGGGATTATCAAGCAATCCAGCTGCAATCAGTCCGGCAGGATGAGCCATATCAACCATCAGAATAGCTCCAATCTTGTCTGCAATCTCACGCATGCGTTTATAATCCCATTCGCGAGAATAAGCAGAACCGCCACCGATAATCATTTTCGGACGTTCACGAAGAGCGATTTCTTCCATCTGGTCATAATCCACACGACCGGTTTCCTTATTTAAATTATATTCACAAGGAGTATATATAATACCAGAAGTATTTACCAAAGAACCATGAGAAAGGTGTCCACCATGAGCCAAATTTAATCCCATAAACTTATCACCTGGATTGAGCACTGCCAAAAAAACAGCCGCATTGGCCTGTGCTCCAGAGTGAGGCTGTACATTCGCCCATTCCGCACCAAAAATTTGTTTCAAACGGTCGATAGCAATCTGCTCACTTTGGTCTACTACCTCACAACCGCCGTAGTAACGTTTGCCCGGATATCCTTCCGCATATTTGTTTGTCAAGCATGAGCCCATGGCTTCCATTACCTGATTACTGACAAAGTTTTCCGATGCTATTAATTCAATGCCTTTCAACTGACGTTGATGTTCTTTTTCGATAATATCGAAAATCAAATCGTCTCTTTTCATATATGTATATCTGTGTGGTTTATAAATCTTTAAAAATTGTAATAAGGGGCAAAGTTAGCGTTTTTTCTCTACTGACCAACCAAACTTCCCTATCTTTTTTCCCAAACCGAAATACCCGCCATGCAGGTATACCAAAGGATGACTGGCAGCCAGTTCCCATTTACCATTCTGTTTATCCAGATACTGTTCATCAGCCTTCACATTAACCACTTCGGCAATGAACATATCATGCGATCCCAATGAAATAATCTCCTTTACCCTACATTCAATACAGAGCGGAGATTCTTCAACAATAGGTACATTTACTACAGAGGCCTTGCCTGGAGTAAGATGCATTTCCTCGAATTTATCATAATCCCGACCAGAACGCGCTCCGCACCAATCAGTGGCAAATGCCATTTCTTCGGTAGTAAGGTTCAGAACAAATTCCATGTTCTTTTTAATAATGGAGTGGGAGTGGCGTTCCGGACGAAGAGAAATATAGCACATAGGAGGATTGGTACAAATCGTACCAGCCCATGCTACAGTTATTAAATTATATTCACTCTCGCAGTTTCCACAGCTCACCAGCAATGCGGGGAGAGGGTAAATCATGGTTCCCGGTTTCCAATCTTGCTTCATTAGTTTGACATTTAAATAAGTTTGATGTTCTCCTTATTTTGTTCTTTTTCGCAATAATGACATTTGAGTACTCCTTGTTCTTTGTCCACCACATGAAAATAAGTGATCATGGGTTCATTGTTTGTAATGCATTTGGGATTGGCGCATTTCACAATTCCCCGAAGTTCATCAGGCATATGTGCCTCTTTTTTCTCCACTACCTCATAATCCCGGATTATATTGAGCTTAACGTTCGGAGCCACCACCGACAATCGGCTTATTTCCTCATCGCTGAAAAATTTATCAGCCACTTTTATGATTCCCTTTTTTCCCAATTTCTTGCTCTCCAGATTAAAACCAATAGTTATATTCTTATCCATTTCCTGCAACTTAAGCAGAGAAACGACTGTAAAGAGCTTTCCGGAAGGTATATGGTCGATGACCGTACCGTTTTTCAATGCAGCCACCTGTAAAGCTTGCTTATTTGTCTTTTCCATAACTATAAATTTCCTATTCCTTAATTTGGTCCAATGTAATACCTAACACATCACAAATAATAGCCTGACGGGCGAACAACCCGTTACGCGCCTGTTGAAAATAATAAGCCTTCTCATTATTGTCCACATCGTAGGCTATCTCATTCACACGAGGCAACGGATGTAGAATACGCAAATTCGGACGGGTATTCTCCAGCATTTTATTATGGAGAATATAGACATCCTTTACTCGTTCATATTCCATGAGGTCGGTAAAACGCTCACGTTGTACGCGAGTCATATATAAAATATCGGCGTTCGCTATCACTTCTTCTGTAAAATCGGTATGCTCTGTATATTTGATATTGTGTTGACGGCAGTAGATTTTATACTCTTCCGGCATTTTTAATTCTTCGGGAGCCACAAAATGAAATGTAGGATTAAAATGACGCATGGCCATAATCAATGAATGAACTGTCCGGCCGTATTTCAAATCGCCTACCAAAAAAATATTCAGGTTCTCGAGTGTACCCTGTGTCTGATAAATGGTATATAAATCCAGCATGGTTTGAGAAGGATGTTGATTAGCCCCATCACCTGCATTGATAATAGGAACAGGAGCTATTTCACTGGCATACCGCGCGGCTCCTTCGAGATAATGACGCATGACAATCAAATCAGCATAGTTACTTACCATCATGATGGTATCTTTCAGTGATTCTCCCTTGGAAGAACTAGTAGTAGCCGCATCCGAAAAGCCAATGATCCGACCTCCGAGACGGTTTACTGCTGTTTCAAAACTGAGACGGGTACGGGTTGAAGGCTCAAAAAAAAGTGTGGCGACAACTTTTCCATCTAAAATCTTCCGATTGGAATTCTTCTCAAATTGTTTAGCCATCTCTAATAAATAGAGAATTTTCTCTTTAGAATATTCCGCGATAGTTACAAGACTTCTATTTTCCATATAATAATTAAGGTGTTTGATATAGCTTTTATCTACGGAGTGTAAAATTAGATATTATTTTTTATTAAGAGCATATATTTCACTACTTATTTTGCCATATATTTCGTTGAAGTTTGTTAGAAACTTCTGTGATTTAGAAGATTTGTTGTATTTTTGCATGAGCAATCACACAAGCTCACGAATTTGATTATGAGAAAAAGAATTATCAAAGTCATGTGGTGCGGACTTCTGTTCCTCACGTTCGTTACAATCCTTATATTCACCGCTATAGCAAAAGGGTGGATTGGTTATATGCCTCCCGTTGAAGAATTGGAAAACCCAATAGACAAATTTGCTTCCGAAATCATTTCCGCGGACGGCAAGATGCTGGGAACATGGTCATACAGCAAAGAGAACCGTATATTTGTAGGCTATGACGAACTTTCTCCGAATCTCATCAACGCACTTATCGATACGGAAGATATCCGTTTCAAGGAGCATTCGGGCATTGACGCACGAGCTATCGTCCGTGCTGTTGTGAAAAGAGGATTGCTCATGCAAACAAGTGCCGGAGGAGGAAGTACCATTACCCAACAATTGGCCAAACAACTCTACTCAGATGTAGCCAGCAACACACTACAACGTATATTACAAAAACCTATAGAATGGGTCATTGCTGTAAAATTAGAGAAATTTTATACCAAAGAAGAAATTCTGACAATGTATCTAAATTATTTCGATTTTTTAAACAATGCCGTAGGTATAAAAACAGCAGCCAATACTTATTTCTCCAAAGAACCTAAAGACTTGAAGATTGAAGAAGCCGCCACATTAGTGGGTATGTGCAAAAATCCATCTTATTATAATCCGGTATGTTTCAACGAACGTTCACGCGAACGCCGTAATATAGTACTCGAACAAATGAGGAAAGCAGACCATCTAACCCAAGCAGAAGCCGACTCCTTAAAGGCTTTGCCGCTCATATTAAAATATCGGAAGGTAGATCACAAAGAGGGATTGGCTACATATTTCCGCGAATATCTGCGTTCCGTTATGACAGCCAAAAAGCCATATAAAAGTGACTATAGGGGATGGCAAATGCAAAAATATTATGAAGATTCCATCGCGTGGGAAAAGAACCCGTTGTATGGATGGTGTAACAAAAACTTCAAGAAAAACGGTGATCCGTATAATGTGTATATTGACGGATTGAAAATTTATACGACCATTGATTCGCGTATGCAGCAATATGCGGAGGAAGCTGTAAAAGAACATGTAATAAACTACCTGCAACCGGAATTCTTCAAGACAAAGAAAGGCCGTAAGACAGCTCCTTATACCAACCAGCTGACAAATGAAGAGGTGCAAGCCATCCTGAAACGGGCAATGAAACAGAGTGAACGCTACCGAATCATGAAAAAAGAGGGTTACTCAGAAAAAGAAATCGAAAAAGCATTCAACACCAAATATGAAATGACGGTGTTCTCCTATAATGGGGGCATTGATACAATAATGACTCCTATGGATTCCATCCGCTATTATAAGCATTTCCTGCGTACAGGTTTTATGTCTATGGACCCACGTACCGGATATGTCAAAGCCTACGTAGGAGGCCCAAATTACGCTCATTTCCAATATGATATGGCTATGGTAGGCCGTCGGCAAGTAGGTTCCACCATCAAACCTTATTTGTATGCCTTAGCAATGGAAAACGGTTTTTCTCCTTGTGATAAAACGCGTAACGTAGAGCAAACCATCATCACTGAAGATGGAAAGACTTGGACTCCACGTAATGCCTCCAATAAACAATATGGAGAAATGGTAACATTGAAATGGGGACTTGCCAACTCAAATAACTGGATATCGGCCTACCTGATGAGTAAACTCAATCCATACGCTTTAGTACGCTTATTGCATAACTTCGGAATATTGAACAAAGACATCCAGCCAACTCCTTCATTATGCCTTGGCCCATGTGAAATTTCTGTCGGAGAGATGGTAAGTGCTTACACGGCTTTTGCCAATAAAGGAATCCGTACAGTTCCGCTCTTTGTCACCCGTATCGAAGACAATGAAGGAAATATCGTATCCGAATTCTCTCCTCTAATGGAAGAAGTTATCAGCGAAGAAAGTTCTTATAAAATGCTGGATATGCTACGTGCAGTCATCAATGAAGGCACCGGCGGGCGTGTCCGTTTCCGCTATAATATCAAAGCTGATATGGGAGGAAAAACCGGAACAACAAACAATAACTCTGACGGCTGGTTTATGGGATTTACCCCTTCACTGGTGTCTGGTGTGTGGGTAGGAGGAGAAGAACGTGATATCCATTTCGACACCATGCAATTCGGTCAGGGAGCTTCCATGGCTCTTCCTGTTTGGGCTATTTATATGAACAAGGTATACGCTGATAAAACCCTGGGATATTCACAGGATGAAAAATTCATTTTCCCTGAAGATTTTGACCCATGCAATGACTTTACCGGAAATAATGAGGCTGGTGGACTGGACGAATTTTTCGAGTAGATTATGAATATTGAAGATGCCCGATTATGTGCGCTTGAGCTGAATAATGTAACCGAGGAGCTCTTTGCCGAACAGTGGATTTCATTCCGTATTGCAGGCAAATGGTTTATGCTGATACAGCTTGACGCCCCCGAATCACGCATAGCCGTGAAATTACCGCCCGAAATGGGAATGGAACTGTGCGAGCTGTACAACGGTGTACAACCTGCTTACCACATGAATAAACGTCATTGGAATGACCTTTACTTAAACCGCGATTTACCCCACAACCTCATTTGCGACCTCATTCGTACGGCATACGACACGGTCGTGGCACGGTTACCGAAGAATGTACGTGAGAAAATCATATGAATACATGGCTATGCTTGAATGGAACCTGTGCCAAAACGAACATCCCATAACCATCAGGGTTCCGGCAAACGGAGTTATTGTCTGGGGAGGGGCGGTTGACAGGATTACAGCCGGCTGAATCGTTACGAAGTGGCCCGAAAGGAGAGAAGGTAGCCATTCTGGCTTTAGACTCTTTCTTCCAATTAGGGGAAGAGGTCGCCACCCTGCTCAAAGCGAAGAGTGGGATAGAGGCTACACTTATCAATTCGCGTTACATCAGAAAATCGCCCGTTATTATGAGCCTTCGGACATGAAAGTGCTCAACTACGGAGCCCGGAAAGAATTTGTCGATCGCTTCGACATAGAAGAACTGCTCCGAAGTAACCGTCTGACGAAACAGCAGATAACGGAAGATATTCTACGGCAGCTTTATTTTTTATATGAATAACCATCCGCGGTAGCAGGCAGAAGCTAAAAAAGATAGCCGACCAAATCTTGGACGGCTATCCTTATATCTGTTCCCAACGATGGGAAAGAGAATCAAGGACGCTACCTTACCGATACGATTTTTCAAAGATATTCAGAACCTCTTCATCTGTAATCGGACGTGGATCAAGCGTAAACAAGCCACCCATCGTTTCCCGTGCATTCTGCAGGAACTTGGGGAAATCTTCAGGCCGGACTCCAAATTCGCTCAGTTTCATATCACGTACACCACACTCTTTCTGCAAAGAGATCAACGCATCGATAAAGTCGGACGCACGATTGCTTTTCCTTTGCAACATGACTTCCGCCATCTTCATATAGCGTTTCGTGCAGTCAAGGCGGAACGTTTCGAAATAGGCTTCCGAAATAGAGATTAGTCCCGCTCCATGCGGCAATTGCGGATAGTAAGCACTCATGGCATGCTCTAAAGAATGCTCGGAAGTGCAATTGGAAGTAGATTCCACCATACCCGCCAACGTACTGGCTAAAGCTACCTTTGCACGCGCTTTCAAATTTCTTCCATCCGCTACAGCTACCGGAAGATATTTGTAAATCAAACGGATGGCCTCCAAAGCATAGAGGTCGCTGACAGGTGTGGCACAGTTGGCAATGAATCCTTCAGCCGCATGAAAGAAGGCATCGAATCCTTGATAAGCGGTAAGACGTGGAGGGATAGAGAGCATCAGTTCCGGATCTACTATAGATAGGATAGGAAACGTCAGTTGACAACCGAAGCCAATCTTTTCCTGAGCCGTTTCATGAGTAATCACTGTCCACGGATCCATCTCCGTACCGGTGCCGGCCGTGGTAGGAATGGCAATGATGGGGAGGGCCTTGGTCACGGGGCGTCCCTTACCGCTACCTCCCGACACATAATCCCAATAATCGCCCTCGTTGCAAGCCATGACGGCAATACTCTTGGCCGAGTCGATGGAACTTCCTCCACCCAGTCCTACAACGAAGTCACATTTCTGTTCCCGACAAATGGCCGCCGCTTCCATCACATGTTCTTTAATAGGATTGGGGAGGATTTTATCATAAACTACAGTTTCCACATCATTCAGCTTCAGCTGTGCAAGCACCTTTTCAAGATATCCGTATTTCCGCATGGAAGTTCCGGATGAAATGACAACCAAAGCCTTCTTACCAGGCAACTGTTCGCTGGACAATTTCTTTATTTCTCCGCATCCAAACAACAATTTGGTGGGGACATACAAACTAAATACTGGATTTGCTTTCATGTTATTGTGTATTTAAGATTATACTATAAAGCAAATATAATCAAATTATAGTTCACAGACTCGTATTAATTGTTAAACTTTACATATCTATGATTTTCTTAAAGCATATCTGAACTTTCCTGACCTATGTTCACTCTGACTACCAGACGTGGATTGACATGGAAAGCGACCACAAATAACTACGATTTTAAGTTTCACAACGAAAGTACCAAATCAGCCAACAGCACAGCCGTTTCCGGCTCATCTTTCGATGCGTCTTTGGACTTCCAAGCCACGATAAATCGGACAGAGGCAGATTTCACATGGTAACCTTTTTCTTGCCAGTCCAACAATGTGGTCTGCATCTTTTGCGACAATTTCGCTACAGGCTTGTGGGTTCCGGTATCATACAAAACGAAATGATTATAATTCAGGAAGTCTCCACCTCTTAATGCCAGCACTGTTTGTTTAAACTCTTTAAAGAATCCCAGATAAACATCTTTATGGGAGAGTTGTAAAATAATTTCTTCGGGCATGGCATACTGCCGTTGGTCGATAAAATATCGATTGGCATTCAAACGATTGAAACAATCATCGTTCGTATGTACAAACAACCTGTTTTTCGCACGGGTCATTCCTACGTAATACCTCCGCATCTGATAGGCATCTTTTGTATAATTGCCGGAGATGAGCATGTACACATCGTCAAATTCTCGACCTTTGGCTTTGTGAATGGTGGACACCACCACATTCGTATCGGAAACATCACAAAAATCTTCCACGGATGACTCAAATACAAATTCTTTGAAATCAGTGAAGTATTTGACTTTGTTGGTCTGCTCAAACAGTTCCGTGCAACGTTTCACATATATCAGATTTACACTTCTATCATAAGCGGAGAGAGTGGCATATTTGGCTTCTTCCCATAATTCCTCAGGAATCAGAGGAGTTTTCACTCGTGTGTTTATATATTTCAAAAAATATCTTATTTCGGCCATGTTCCAAAAACGCAATCCGTCCATCGACTGTATTAGCTTGCTGTTTATGCCTTGTTTTTGCAAAAGTGCTACCAAGATAACGGCTTCTTCGTTCGTCTGGGGCAGTACACACGAAGTTCCTTTGCCTCTATGCTGAAGTAAATTCTCTACGAGCGGCTGGTACATGTACTTTGATTGATGGCGTGTCACTTCTACCCATCCTTCTTCTTCTCTCATGGAGATGATCGGCATACTTTTCATTCTTTTGTCAATGCGCTTCAGGAACTGGTTTGCAAATGTCACCAAGTGACGTGCACTACGATAATTCTCAGTCATTTCAACCAACTTGCTTCCGCTTTCTTGTATCAAGCGGTACATATAATCAGAATCAGAGCCACGGAATTCATAGATATTTTGATCATCGTCTCCCACCGCTATCACACGCATTTCTTCGTTATTGGCCATAAGAGCCTTTACAAGTGCATGTTCTTCCGCTCCCATATCCTGTGCCTCGTCTATCACCAACACTGTCTTGCCGATTTTGTTAGGCTCTACTTCCCCTTGGCTAATCATGTCGGCTGCCTCTGCAACCACGTTCTTGGCCTCTTCAAGATTTCCTATCCGCCCCAGCAAATCGAAACAATAGGAATGAAATGTCTTAATCTCGACATAATGGGCCGCATTGCCTATCAATTCCATGAGCCTCTGCTTGAATTCTGTTGCGGCCGCCCTTGAAAACGTCAGCATCAAGAGTTGTTCATGCTTTACGTCCTCAAGTAGCAGAAGCGAGGCAAGTTTGTGAACCAGCACTCGTGTTTTTCCGCTACCCGGACCTGCAGCAACCACAATACAACGCGAATCCTTGTCGGTGATAATCTCCATCTGACATCTGGACAACTGTCCGAACAATTGCTTGTATTTCTGTGGTGTCAAGTTTCGTTGTATCTCACCGACTCTTTCTCCTTTGAAATATTTTGTTATAAACTTCTTATAGTCCATCTGGAAATAGTCCTGCACATATTGCAAGGCTGCGTTGTAATCCTTTACCATCAGATTGGCATATTCGCCCACGATATGGACTTGCTGAATCTTCTGCTTGTAGAATTCATTAAGCATCCGGTAGTCATCCTGCTTATACCTCGATTTGTTGTCCCTTATTCTTTGAATAGTCATGGCATTGTATAGGACCAAAAAGCCACCGTCAAGTTTTAACGCACCGATTTTCGACAGGTACAGAAGCGATTCCTCCACGTCTTCCAACTGTAGGTCGTCTAAAGTACCGAAAAGGGACTGGGAGTTTGCTTTCATTTGATTCAGCAGTTCTACCACGGAAAACTGAACAGCCTTACCGGAGGAATTCCCTTTGTCTTTGTCCGAAACCAATTTGTATAGCCATTCCACAGCGAAACGACTTATCTCCAATCTCTTCTCAAAACGCTTGATGGTTGATTCTAAGCTTGCTTGCCGCTTTATTTCCATATTCTGCTCCGAATCCTTGTAAGTCAATAGATAGCCTTTTACGGTGAGGAAGTAAAGCAAAGTCCGGATGTCCTTTTCTTTAGACGTATGAATGGCATCGTTCACCGCATTCTCATTCAGTTGCTTGCATGATATCCGCAAAGATAAGATTCATCAGGGATATGGCGGAGAAGATATTGCTCAAGTTTGGCAAAATGCTCGAGGATCGTCCGCGACTTTCGTTCCGAATCGCCTGCATCCAACAGATAGGCAGATATGTCTTTACTGTCTGCCAAGATACCTTCCTGCCTCATACGTTCCACTACGGATATAACTTCATTCTTGCTCATCCCCAATATGTCTGCCAGATAATCAATCCTCGACTCGGCTTCTGAATCCTGAGCTTTGGCTATATATTTCCTGGATATCAGTGATTTGATAATCCGGACTGCCTTTTCTGATGCTTTGTGATAGACAGCGCCATCATAACGGAGAGCCCCGATATCATGGACTTTTTTGTCCTCCAAACCAATCTCGGCATCTACTATCGCATAATGTAAAACATCATACGATGCAAATATGGTTTCATCACCGATGGTCTGGTTTGTGTCCTTGGCATTCTTTAATCCTATGAGTCTTTTCCATATTGACATATTTTCAACTACTCGAAATTATTCCACAGTCAGGATTTATTATATATCTGTATAATTCCTATTATTGTTCGGGTACAATAACCCAACGTCCGTTTGCAAAGATAAGATAAATCCTCAATAAAACTTTTATTGAATAAACATTTAGTAGATGACAAAAATTAAAAGTCTATTGTTAAACATCTAATTATTAATAGATTATATTTGTAAAAATTCCTGA
>CANQSM010000064.1 GCA_947626525.1 uncultured Phocaeicola sp.
ATGAAAACGACCTGTATTGATACTATACCAACTGCGGTGCAGTTCCGCAAGGCTCGAAAGGAACTGCTGGCGATAGCAAACTGCTACGAGCCGCGCAAGCGAAAGTTGCTTCACGGAGTGTACTATGACCGCCAGCGCGGCACATTCCGCTGGTCGGGACAGGCTCACGACTATACGGTATTCATCAGGTAGTCATTCTATGCGGTCGCATACGCTCGTATGCTTCGTATGCGAAATATACGGGTGTATGCGACATTATGCGAGGAATGCGAGAAGATGCTTTACTGATACTGATACTGTAACTGGTACTGTAACTGATACTGGGAATAGTATAACCCACTAACGTGGCTTATACATGGATTCATTAAAATAAAATAACCCCCTATAATCCCCCTTGGGGACTTGCGCCCCTCTACATAGGGCGATAGGGCTAAAACAAACAGCGATATGGCAAAAAAGCAATTCAAAATCAGGGCGAGGCTCGTGTTCAGCGGGTACGCCGTCGTAGCAGCCGCCACGAGACAGGAGGCGGAGGCGATAGTAGGGAACGGGATGCACGCCCTGCTCGGCAAGGTGGAGGTATCACCAAGCGTAGAGGAACATATCAAGGACTGGGAGTTCAGCACCCACGCTGATACGACCGTAAACAGAAAGGAGGAGGAGCGCAATGTATAGACAGGAAACAATCATCAGGGTGTCGTTTCGCGAGGCTCCGCTTGCACACCAGCCGCAGCGCAAGGACTTCTACTTCGGCTGCTTGTCGGCTATCTACGAAGTGTTCACTTCCGAACAGGTTGGCTGCAAGGTAACAAACCTGTGGAATGCAAATATCAAGGTCGGAAGCCCGTATGCGAACAGGCTGTGCGTCGTCAGCCGCGAGCCGTTCGTCCGAAAAACGCGAGAAAAGCCCTCTCGCGCAACCGAAATGTTCGGGCAATAAATTACTCAACCGGAACGGAAAATTGCGCTCTCGTTGAAATTTGATAAAAATAACTGGTAATTTTGTATCAAAACCATTCAGAATATGGCACAGGCAGAGTTCTACAAGAAAAACGAATCCGACAAGGTGTGGTGGGTTGACGACCCTGAACACGTAGGGCTGCTCCGCTTCTCGTTCGACAGGCGGAAAGTGTACAACCTCTATTCCGACTATCCTGACAAACTCACGCAGGAGGAGCGACGGATATTCGATGCGGAGAACCCATTTTGGGTTGACTATTTCAAGGACAGGGGATAGTGCCTACTTGGTGCTACCTCCCTTTCCTTTCTGCTGCTTGCTGGCTGCGGTATTGATATATCCCAACATAGCCCTCAAATCGGATATCTCCTTGAACTTATCGACTTCTATCAGAAACGTACTCGATGTATATTGGGTGCGTTTTTTTGCGCAAAAACGATGTTTCAGCACGTCGTTGTCGAGTTTCTTGTAGCCATTGGCGGAGCTGCTTTGTAGTTCGAGGTATTCGTACCCAGCTGCGGATTTCCTTACGACAGCAGCATGACCGCCAGTGATGAGTATATATTCCTTTCCCTCTGTAATAGTAACCAACAGCTTGCTTGACAGGGCGAAGTCGTCCTTACCGACTTCCTTGATGCCTCCGACGGCTTTGTTAATTTTATCCCAAGTAGAGCGCAGGGCGAACGTTGTTTGGCTCTGCCCTCCTCGGAAGTCACGTACCGACATGCCGCACCTGTTGCCAACGAAAGCGAGACACAGCGATGCGCACGATCCGACGGTCTTGTCTCCGCCTCCGACACGCTTCACTATAGACTCCAATGTCGCCTCTCCCGTGAGTGATTGTACGGGAACACGGGCTATTCCGACGGCTTTCAGTCCTTTTATCAATTCTTCAAATTTTGGCTGCTTCTGCACGGTCGCAACTTGCGTTATATATTTCCCGTTGTCTCGCAGAAAGTACGGTAGAGACTTCACCCTTGCCATACGTTCTCGGTTGTCCGTTACCCACTTCTTGAACTCCTGCGGTACGTCCTCCACGCGATTGACGCTCACACCGTCCAGCGGCTTTCCTACCATTATACGGACGTTGTCGGCTAACACTTCATCGGGTGTTTTCAGTATCGAGAACGTAGTGCAACGGCACAACGGGTGCCATCCGGAAAACTTGAAGTCCTTCGGGTAGCAGCCACGCCCTTTTGTCGCATTGCTCCCGAGCGGTGCGCTCAACTCGTCGCAGATGTCGTAGAACGGAACGCCATTCAGAGTGTGGTTGTTCGATAGCTCGATACGTATTCCCACGACGAAGTCCAGCTGCTGGTAACGGTCGTAGTCGCTCGTATGGTAGGCGATGTTGGTTTCCGTAGCGGCGAGCCGTCGGGCATTCTTGTAGCTGCTGCGATACACACCCCTACCGGGATGATAGGCGGCAGCTTTCTTAGAGAGCCGGAGGTTGCCGTGCTTGTCCCTCACCCTGCGGAACAGCTTGCTCGGCTCGCGCAGGTAGGAACGCAACCGTCGGCTCAGTCCGTCAGCGTCCAGCCCCTCGCCAAGCCCTATGTCTATGCCCATTTCGATTTCGTTCTTGAACTGGTCAGAGTACTTCCACACCCTGTCGGAAAGGTTCAGCCCGTTCTCGCGCCTCGTCTTGAACGCTGCCCGTGCCTCGTCGTTGTTGGTGTAATACACCCTGCGCTGCTCTGGGGTGAGTTTCGACACGTTCACGCCGAAGTATTCGTCCGCCAGTGCGTCGTTCTTGTCGTTTCCCAGTTTCCAGCCCAAGTCTATTCCGTCGAGTACTACCGTCTGCACACCGCTCCGCATGTCCTGTAGGAGGCGGTCGACACGCTGCTTTGTCATCGGGTAGTCGTCAAAGGAGAACGGTCGGTCGCTGCCGTCGTGTTGCACAATGGAGGCTATCAGCGCAGCCTCGCGCGAGAGTTCCTTGAACAGCTCGTCGATAGCCCGCTGAACAGCCGCCATGTTGCGCTTATTGCGCGCGTCCCATTTATTCGACCTTGGTGCCATTGGTAGCTCGTTTTTCGAAGCGTTCGCATTGAGGGTCTTTCAGGAATTTGCAGAACTTGCCATTCTTGGACTTGTCGTCGTAAGAGCAACGGCAGAGTATCAGCGAGCCGTCGTAGGCTTTTCCGCTCCAGTCGTATGAATACACGCAGTCGCGGCAGGTGTATTGTGGCTTTTGAGGCTCTTTCTTACGCCTCACAGCCGTTGTTGATGTTTTCCTTGTTGCCATAGTTGTAGGTGTTTATAGGGTTGGTTCTAATGCGTCTAATGCCTCGTCCTCGGCTATCTCCTGCATTGTCTTGTCGACGTCGGTCGAGTGTCCGTACATCTCAATGCTCTCGCGGTGGCTTATTAGCGGTTTGCCGCCATTTGCGGTGGTGAGGTTGTTGATGGTGTCTTTCTCGTCCGTGATAGTGAACGGGGTGATTACGTTTTCGACGGGCAGGGCGTCTATGTCGGCGTGATAGGAGGTCGGGAGCGATGCCTTTGTGAACGCCTTGACAACGTTTACTTCGCGGTCGTAGCACTCTATCAGCCTGCCGCTCTCGTCCTTGACTTTGAGTTGGGCGTCGATGAACAGCTGCTTGCGGCTCTCTCCGCTCATCGGGTTGGCTTTCATACTCTCGTAGCTCCAATCGGGCAGCTGCAACTGGGTGAAGAACGACTGGCGAAGCTCCGCAACGTAGAATTTGAGGTTTTCGACAGCCTGCGCCCAAGTGATATACTGTGCCGTGCTGCCTTTCGGGTACTGCATAATGGAGCGGAACTCCCTGTTCTCGTCCTTTTCGTCCCCATAGTTGATTTGTTCGTCGGCGAATACGACAAACACGGGCTTGGAGTTCTTGCGGAGGTAGTTCCCATTTCTACTCAACGTCCACTCTATCTCGAACACTATACGGCTCGTGTCTTCCCAAATGGGAGTAGGTCGGTAGCAGTACACCGCAGGTATCTTTCCGAGGGCATTCTGCTCGTCCTCCACAACCTCCCAGCCGCTGTTGCGCTCGTTGCTCCACTTTATGTGGCGGTTGGCGGTGTAGGCGTCGAAGTACGCTACAGTCATTCCGAGCTTCTTTCGGGTGTAGCCGACGCTGAGTGCTATCATGTCCCCGTACTCGTCAAAGAGAGGGTACAGCTCGTCCCCAAGCATAGGGGAGAAATTGCGGCAGCGAAATTTCAGGGGAGAGTTGAATCCGTAGATGGAGTTTCGCTCTTCGACCGCGTACCATAGGGTCATGACCTCGCACCCAGCGAACAGCATATTGCAGCGTTCGATGTTCACGCTGTCGATTCTGTTGCGCTCGAATATTTTCTCGATGTACGCAGCCAACTCCTTTTGGCGATCGTTCTCGGGCTTGTACACTCGGCGTACCGGAATGCCGGTTACCAGCTCCGTCATTCGCTTGGTGGCGAGCTGCTGGAGATTGCATGTGATGCGTGTAACCGGTTCCACCGAGCCGTCGTCGTTGGTGATGTCAGGGTACTGCTCCTTGCACATTACGGGATGCTTGCGAGGGTCGAACTCGTGAAGCAGTCCGCGCCTGCCACCCCATGAGGGTACAGCGATTGGTTTGTCTTTGAGGGCTGCTATCATAGCTGCTGATGTCAGCCCTGAATTGAGGATTTCGTCTATAGTCATACCTGTAGAAATTATTGGGTTGAACAATCAATAAACTTGCTTCGACAGACGTTTGCGGTCTATCGGTTTGAACGGGTTGCTGATATGGTAGTCCACCGCATAGCAGAGGAGGTCAACGAACTCGTCGTGAGGCTTCGACGGGAAGCCGCAAATTTCGTCCACAAAAGCCTCGTTCCATGCACCGTCAACAAGTATTACACGACCGCCCTCAACCGTTGGCGAGGCGGCAAATAAACGTGTCTCCTTGCTGTCTTTCGGGGACTTCGTACACACAACGTTGAACGGTGTATTCTCCTTGAGTTGGTCTATCACGGACAGCCCGTTCGCCTTTGGCTCGATGCGTATTGAACTGCTGGCGGAATATCCGTGCTCCGTTACATACGGCGGAATGAAACGCAACAGGTCGGGGAACTTCATGTTCACCTTGTGGGCATGGGTTACGTAAAGGTCGCCTCCTATCTTGCAGGTGGCGATGATGCCCGTCGGGTCGTTGCTTGTCTTGTCGGTGTAGGCGGTGTCGAGAAAGAACACTACCGGCTCGCCCCCATGAATACGCTTGAACTCGTGAGGCGAGACGTGCTTGAACCAGTCGCGCTTGACGATGTTACCGCCTGCTACCGTAGGACGCTGCTGATAGAGAGCCGCGAACGTGCGAGGACTGCGCTGCTCGGTAGCTGTAAGCCGTTCGAGGGAGTGCCGCTCCTCCCATAGAGCCTCCCCGATCTGTCGGGGGTCTTCGGGCAGGGTGAGGTCTTCCCGTATGGCAGGGATGCGTATCACTGTCCACTTGTCCGCCTCGCGTTCGAGAAGCCTTCCTGCCAAGTCGTCCTCGTGCCAACGGGTCATAATCAGTATCTGCTTGCTGCGGTTATGCAGACGGGTGAGGAATACGTCGGTGTACCAGTCCCAGTTGCGGTCGCGGTATGTCTGCGAACCTGCCTCGATAGCGTCCTTTACAGGGTCGTCGATGATGCCCAAGTCAACAGGCGTACCGGTTAGCGAGCTGCCCACGCCGACTGCCTTGTAGAAGCCTCCGAAGCCGACAGTCTCGAACATGTCCACGTTGCGCAGCCACCCTCTACGGGAGTCGGTCTTCACGTTGGAATTGTTCAGGCAGGTATTTGGGAACACGGAGGCATACTCTTGGCTGTCTATGGTGCGCTGTATAGAACGGGAGAACTGCTGCGCGAGGTCTGCGGAATAAGAGCTTCCGACAATCTTCATCAGGGGATTGCGCCCGAGTACCCAAGCCGGAAACTTGCGGCTAACAATCTCGCTCTTCCCGTGTTGAGGCGGCACGAACAGCATCAGGCGGTCAGTGCCCAGCGTACCCTCTATCAGCTGCTGGCACTTCTCGGCGATAAGCGTGTGGAACCACTGGCGGCTATACGAGGGCATAGTGTAGTCGATAAACACAGGAAAACGCTTTGCCGCGCTTCTCTTGTGCAACTCATTCTCCAATTCAAGTTCTCGCATTGCCGTATCGTAGCTCATATTCGCCTATCAACTGTTCCTGCTTGACCGTATTCTATCAATCTCGGCTTGTATCTCCTCCTCCGTCATCTTCTCGGCAGGTATCAGCGGAGAGCCGTCCTTGCCCGTTACCTCGGTCTTGGTAGCTGCATACAGACCGAGCAACTTGCGCCGTTCCGCGAGTTGCTGGCGTATCTCCGCAATGTAACGGGGGTCTCCCAGTCCTACAACGTTCTCGGTGGTGTTCTCTCGCTTGACGGTCTGTATCTCTGTCTGCTCGCCGACGGGCTGCCCTTTGTCGTCTGTAACTGGGACGGGAATGCCCGTGCGCTTGTTGTACTCGCGCACCCAGTTCTCCTTGCTCTTGTCCCACTGCTCCCACAGCTCGCAGACAGCGTCGTCTATACGTTCCAGCTCCAATTGCAGACGCTGGTCAACGTCGTTGATGCGGAGGCTGCGCCACTCGTCGAGGAGGTCTTGAATGTCCCTCCAAATGGTACGTGTCGAACAGGTAGTGTTCATACGGGAGCGCACCTCGGCGGCAATCTTGCTTATGCTCCAGCCGCGCTTGTACAGGTCGGCTACTATCAGCATCCGCCCCTGCTTTACATGGTTTCGTCTTGATGTGTTGCTCATAATGTCCTCTCCTTGTTGTAGGTGTAGATGATATTGCCGTTCTCGTCCTTGCCCGACGGCTGCATGATGCCCTCGAACATCTTGTACGGACTTTGCCCAGCTTGCGGATTGTTCCACAGCCAGCGCATATATTCAGCCATGCTCATTCCGTAGAACTGCGCACGCTTCTCGGAACTGTTTGCGTTGAAGCCCACAGCCCTGCCCCAGTCGTACTGATGCAGGCTCTCGATGTCTGCCTTGATGTCGTCCCAGCGCACCGTACCTTTGTTCTTGGCTATCTGCAGAGCCTCGCAAAATTGTCCCTTTGAGTAGTTCCAGCCGGCAGGCAGACCGCAGCACGAACCGTTGCAACATAGCTCCTTGAAGTGAGCATCGGACACGTAGAAGCGCATTCCGAGTTCCTTGCAGAGGGCTTGCATATTGCGTATGAAAGGTGCTTTCACCTTGCGGTTGAGACGCAGGTAGCCTTGCGACACGCTGTACTTGATGTAGAACTGCATGAGGTCGAAGCCGCACAATTCGTTGAACACTGGCATCCATTCTTTGAGTGTCTGCGACCTCCGCTCGACGCAAAAGAACTCCGTCGAGAGAGCCGTTGCGCCTCTGTTGCCAGCCTCCCGTATCAGGTCGAGGTAGGTAGGTGTCGATACTCCGATGATGAACGGGCGCAGGCGCAGTGTAGCACCTCCTGCATCAGCCTCGGCTATGTGCTCGATAGCCTCCAGCCTTGCCAACGGCGAGGGAACACCGCGTTCTATGCGTCGGGCTTTATCCTCGTCGAGGGTGATGATTGAGAACTTGAAGTTCCAGTTTTTCTGTCCCCGTACCAGCTCCATATAGCGTTCGTCCTGCGTCCACCAAGTCGCCTTGGTAGAGAAGCATAGGGGATAGTCTATCTCCTTGAAGAAGCGCAGGAGTTCGAGCGTTACCCCGTTCTTCCGCTCGAATCCGTCGAACTGGTCCGAAAGACCGCCCCACTGCATCACTCTGCGTTGTTTGATGTATTCTGCGAACTGTCCTGCGTGCTCGTCGGGATGTAGGAACATCTGTTTGATTTTCTTCACGTTCACGGGGTTGACCTCCTTGGCGAGGTAGTGTTCCTTTGCGCCGCCGATACCGCGCTGATATTGGGAGAAGCAGTAGATGCAGCCGAACGAGCAGTTGCTGTACGTGTCGAACGTCATCGGCATAGAGCAGTCTGCTATCTCCGCAGTCCATCTTGGTGATTGATAATATGCCATAGTCGTATGTTATTTGATTGTTATCTCCATTTCGTAGTCGTTTCCCTTTACGTCAACTATCTTTGCTCCGAGGTGCAGCCAAAAGTTGTGAGCGTCTTCGTTCATTGGGGTGCGGAAAGTGAGTTTGTACAGCCCGTTTTGCTTCATGCGCGCGAGTAGGTCGAAAAGCACCTTGCGTCCCATTCCCGTACCTTGGTATTCCTTGCGAACGGCTATCTCTATAAGGCGGACGTGGTATCGGCAGCGGTTGGCGTAGTAGAACGCGACGGGCGTATCACCCTTGCTCCACACCTTGCTCCACACCTTGCTCCCAGTAATGTAGTCCAGTCTGCGGAAGTAGTTGTATGACTGCTTCGCAACCGAAGAGCCGCAGTTGTAGCAGATGTCCCTCACCGCTGCGTCGTTGTAATCACTTGTCGTCATGACAGTAGTCCTCCTTTCCTATTGCTTTCAGTACGGCTGTCAGCTCCTCCTCGATAGTTTTCTCAGCCGTATTGAATTGCAGAACCTTGACACCGATAGAATGCCATTTGCGAGCCGCTATCATAGCCTGCTTCTGCTTGGATATTATTTGGTGGAAATTACGTTTCCCAGAGCCGTATTTTCCGTTGCTTCGGCTCGTCAGGCGGTCGTAGATTGTCTTTGTGTCCGTCCAAAGGCTTACCAGCAGGTGGCGTTCAGCCTTGAACATAGCGTTGGTGAGGTTCAGCCCGAACGTGTTCATAAAGCTCCCCTCGCAGATGATGGTGTCGGCATTCCTCAATCCCTCCTCCACGACATCTGCGAGCCGCGATGTGCAACTTGCCCCGTTCTCGTTGGTAATGCGGTCAACCCCTCCGAAACGTGTTACGCCGTACTTGCCTGCGAGGCACACGCTACCCTCCGCGCAGTAGGTAACGTCGTTGGTAATGCGGTTTACTCCGCCGAAACGTTCTATGAGTGCCCATGCGAGAGCCGACTTGCCTACGGCATTTGTTCCGGTTATGAATATGCAGGTCTTCATTGCTTGTACTCGTTCAAAAATTGTTTGTCATACGTTTCAGCCCTGAACTGCCAAAGGGGAAGCCACGATACGCCTCCGCCAGCCCGTTTTCCAGTTGTGGACTGCAATTTCACTATCTCCCTGCGCATACGCTCGATATAGTATCCGACCCAGCGGCTTCCTCTCAATACGTGTTTCTTGTAGGCACAAAGGGTTGTTTCAATACTCCACAGCGTTTTGTGGCGTGGATTGATAGGTTGCTCCTGAATGCGGCTTACGATGTATCGCAGACCACTGTTCAGCACGGCAATGGTATCTTCCGGCAGGGTCTTGCCCGTGCGTCCCGTGTATGCTTCGTTCTCAAGCCCCAGCGCGAACACAAGACCGTTGCGGCTGCTTTCCGCCTCCCGTATGTCGAACTTCACTCCGACAGGTATGCCGCCGATGTTGTACAGAAGCTCGGAATAGAGGAACATCGTGAAACGACCGAACTGCTCCACGTTGAAGCGGTCGAGCAACAGGGCGTACCTGTCCGTCGGGGTGCTTCCCTCCGCCAAGAGGTTGCGCAGTGCGTCGGCTTGCAGGTTGCTTCCTCCGCTCCACTTCCTGACGTGTTCTTGATAGCTCTCGAACACGCCAACGAACTGGTTCCGGCTGCGCACCCAAGCACGGTCGGTCTGAAAGATGAGTTTGGATCGGTTTGCTTCCCACCACCGTTGAAGCCTCCCGACGTCCACCGTCTGATAGTCCGGGAACTCGTTGTACATGAAGTAGGTCGTCGGGACGCAGTAGTTCGTCGAGAACAGGAAGCACAGCCACAGCCGCTGCTCCTCGTTCAGCTCGTAGCGGTCGCACAGGTAGCGTATCGCCTCTATCTGAGGGTCGATGTCGAGCGCGCGGCTGCTGTCAACATGGTAGCGTATGTATTCCGAAATCCTGTTCATAGCTCCATGACTTTGTACGGTGGAACCTGAATGCCCGAAGAGGTGTCTAATTTTGCGCGAGAGGCAATATCACGGGTCGAGGCAATAAAGTACCCAGCCTTGACCTTGAAAGCCCATAGAGGGCGTCTTTCGTTGCGCAGAGCGTACATATACGGCGAGCCGTCAGGATGCACACCGAGGACTATGCCTGCGAATGACGTTCCCGTCTCCCTGTCGATGCGCCGGAACGGTTCTCCCTCGCAACAGTCTCGCAGAACCAGTTCCCCGTCGTTCTCCGTGAGGAGAGAATATCCGCTGCGCGCCTCCATTTCCTCCTTTGTACCCATATCCACCGTGCCGTTGAAAACGAGCGCGACGTGTTTATGGTCGAACACGATAGGCTGGTTGTTCTCGGGGACGAGGTAGTCGCCGCTCGTGCAGTAGCGGTTGTGGAACATGATGCGGTCGGGGAGAGGGTCAGGTATTGCGCCCATTACGGCTGCATACGACACACTGCGGACGTATCGCAAGCAACCGCCCGTATCTATCCAAGCAGCCCCGAAAGCGTGAACGCCACGTATGCAGGACTGCTTGCACAGAGCCAAGAACTGCTCCCTTGACCCTACCTTGCCTGAAAATCCGACAACACCACACATAGCGGTCAGCCCTCCTCCGCAGGTACAGGCGGTATCAGCTCGTCGATGTTGTACACCACCTTGTCAACGTGAGCCAAACCAACGAGCTGGGCTATCTCCTCGGAGCGGTTCTTCGGGAATACGATGATGATACGCTCCATTGCTGTTTCGTTGCTGCCCTCAATCTTCGGCAGGTCGGCAGGGTCTATGTCCTCTCCCTGCAATTCGGCAGGAAGCCCAGACGGGTCGAACGTTTCCTCGTCCTCCACTCCATTGAGGTTTCCGGAGGGCGCAGGAGAGCTTCCGCTGAATGTCGTCTTTTCCGGCTGCCACACGTCCACGCCCCAGCTGCACAGGTCTTCCGCATCCCATTCGTTGGCGAGCTTGTCGAAGTCCCACTCGCCGAACGATGCATTGTCTGCAATGATGAACTCCCGTTTCTCCGCCTCCGAGAGCGAGGAAGCCTTGACAATTTGTAGGGTCGGCTTTTCGAGCCACGTCTGCCATGCGGCAAGCAACGCCTCCTTTTCAGCCTTGGAGAGCCGCTGGAAGTTCTTCGTGCCGGCGAGCGTCTTTGCGATGTCGTCGAGCGGCATCTGCGCAATGCGGCTGAAAGCCCGCAGACGCATGTTTCCGCCGAGAGCAATCATCTTCTCGTCCACCACTACTGGACGAATCTCTATCATCTTTGGGAACGAAAGCAGCCGTTCCACAAGCAGTTCCAGTTTCCGCTCCGTGATAGTACGGGGGTTTGCTGAGTTTACTTTCACCTGCGACAGCAGGACTTTTTCTGTTTTCATTTTGTAAGTATTTTGTGTTTAACAATTTACAATCATTCCCACGCCTTGTCCTGTTGATACTCACCGAATAGCCCGAAACGGCACATAGAGGCGTATATAGGGGTATCGAGGTGGTATGCTTTGCGCAGTTCTTCGGGGTTCATGGTCATTTGACCTTGCAGAAGTATGTTATCCGCCCTGTCCCTGATGAGCACTTCGACCTCCTGTTTTCCGATGCAGCAGGCGAGGGAAACGAACACGTCGCACTTGTTTTGGGCTGCGTAGTTCTTGGCGAGCCGACGGGCTGCGAGGTTGAGCGTGAGGTCGGCTTTTGTTCCGTCTTTCGTCCATGGGGAGCCTCCGCCTATGATGCAGTTGCCGCCGTAGAAGTCCACCGCGAGCTTGCGCCCAGTAGTGCCGCAGTCGGCTATTGATGCGTGCTTCACGTAGCGTCCCGTGCCGTTGACTATGAGTTTGTACCTGCCGCGCAGCCGAGAGCGGATAAACCGCTTGACCTTGCCGACGGGAGTGTCTTCGAGCAGCGGGATAGCCACTATGACCTTGGAGAGCCGCCCGTCCTCGACGACTACCTGCGTCTTGATGTCCAGTCCTCCGAGTCCGCTTTTGAACAGTTGGTAGCATAGCCGCTTGGCTATGGTGTGGTCGTCCGGCATTCCGCAAGTTTTGGGAGTATAGGTCGCCATGCCGTGAAATATGCCTTGGTCGCCCCAGCCCCTGTTGCCGTCCACGCCCTGCGCGATGTCGGGGGACTGCTGGCTGATGAATATGCTGATGTCGAGGAGGTCGCCGCATATGGTGTTCTCTGACCCCCACTTCCCCATATACTCACGTGTGTAGCCGATGTCGTTCACGGCATCGCGGACGTGAGAGCGTATCTCCTCTGCGGTCATTTCGTACTTGGAGGACACTTCGCCGCCGAGGGTGACGTGCCAGCCCTTGATTTGCACCTCGACCGCATAGCGTGTGTCGGGGTCTTTCTCAATGTATCGGTCGAGCAGCCATTGACTGATGTAGTCGGCTATCTTGTCGGGATGTCCGAGCGACACGTATTCTGAAACTCGTATCATGTGGGTAGATGTTGATTAAATTAGTACTGCAAATGTACTGAAAAACGCTTATAATGTAATCACATTATGCCAAAATCAATCAATTTTAGGCGAAAAAGAGCCCGAAATGGCATTTTTCAGCAGCATTATCGTGTCATTGCTCACAAGTTTGTCGGGAGTCGTGCGGAACACTCTCCAGCCCATAAGGGCTGCTGTGTTATATTTCTGCATATCCCCGAGGAAGCCCTGCGGACGGACGTGCCGCCCCTGCGTCCATACTCCGCCCTCCACCTCGACCGCAATCTTGTAAAGCGGCATGGCGTAGTCGAATCTCCACTTGCGAGCCTTGTAGAAACGGTATTCCTTGATGCACTCCGCTCCGAGCTGGGAGGCGCACAGCCGCGTGAACAGGTCGTGTTCTGAGGGAGGCGGCATCTTGGCTTTCCGAGTTATTTTTCCCGAATTTTGCGCGAGAGGCATTTTCTTCTTTCTGTTGGGTACTTTATTGTCCATAGTCGTTCGCGTTGTTTCTCGTTGATTTCTCGCCCTCGACACGATTTATCGCGGCACACGCTTGGCGCACCACGATAAACCAGTGTTCGGGCTTGTTGCCCGTTAGAACGGCAGATCGTCCCCGTCGAAAGAGTCAAACGCTTCCGCTCCGAGCGTGCCTCTTACCTGCATCGTTTCCTGCTTGCGCTCTAATGGGCGAAGCCCTCCGAGGATTGGTACAGCGTTGCGCTGCTCTTCAGTCATTGCCTCGCGCTGCTCCTTGGATATGTTGACCTTGATGCAGTGCGTGTCGTTGAACTGCGGATTCTGCATTTCAATCGCGTTTAGATTTAGGTAGCAGCCCTTTTCTCCGAGGAACATGCCGTCGCACTCGTCCACGGGAATAATCAGACACCGCTTGGTTGTAGTGTTCCCCTTGATGTTCTTGAGAAATGCCCCCTTGAGTTTCAGGAGGTCGATTTTAATTCCGAAATTTGTTGCCATAATTTTACGATTTATAATTGTTCATTCTATTTGCGTTCACTCAATTAAGCCCTAATGCGGTTTTTTCTTTCGATATGGGTTCGACCTGATTCTGTGCCAATAAATTCTTCGGGGATATCCCCTCGGGTTGATTTTCTCCCTGTACGGAGGGAATACCCCGTCAGAGCGGAACGACCTTTTCAGGACGCAAATGCAGGTATTCAGGCACTGTACCTGTTCGGCTGCCCTTTCAATGGATTCTATCAATTCTCCGAGTTCCTCTTTGAGGAGTTCTATTGTATTCATACATTCTGTATTTGTTTGATTTTTAGGTTCATTCTTTCCTCAACTCCGCAATGAGTGCGTCAGCACCTGCAACGCTCCACCTCGCTAACTTATCATTTCTCTCATTTCCGAAAGAGGTTTTCATAAGCTCCCGCGCAATCTCGTACCTCCGCTGCTCCCAGTCGATTTCCTTTTCAAATTCGAGGGCAAACATTGGAAATTTTCTACCCAGTTCTGTCTCATACGCAGCGACTCTGCAATTGATAGGGAGGGTAGGTTTAACATCTACCGTCTCGCCTGTGTTTTTTACTTTTGCTTTCATAATCTTTTCCCTAATTTGATAATAATCACATTCTTATTCTTCGGCGCACCCCATTCAGGCTTGCCTTTGCCGATTGTTATCCCTTTGCACTCGAATGTCATCGTGCGCTTCGTGTAGCCGTAGGAAAACCGCACGACATCAAAGTGCTTGAACTTGGCAGACAAACGCTCCATTGCGTCAATACAATCTTCTTTCATTATGTCGATACAATCTTCGTATGCTTGGAAATCGCCGGCAAAATCGCGTCTTACTTCCAACAAGCGTCCCGCCCAGTACGGCTTTATCTCCCTGTATTCCTCCGTCTTTCTGCCGGATTCTATCATTTCGTACCACTCCTTTTTGAGCGGCAGGTATAATGTTTTCATAACTCAAACAGACTTAATTGTTTCAGGTCGTAATGTTGTTTATATCTCTGAATCTCTTTCAGGAACGCACGCAGGGAGGAAAGAATCGCAGACGCTTTCGGCTGTCGTCCTGATTCCTCGTCGTCGTAATCGTCTTGGATGTCGCCCCTGTTTTCTACTTCTCTGATTTTTTTAACCGTTCTTGCCTCAGAAAATAGGAGGCTATCGTAAATCGCTTCCCTCTCGGTCGGATAACCAAGCGAGGTATCATCTACAAACGATGCCCCGTGAGAGCTACACTCATTATGGAGTTTAAGAACGATTCCGTATTCCCAGCGACCGTTCAGGGATTGAGCCGTCTCGATTTCTAATTTACAGTTGTTTTTCTCAATCCTGACGGGTTGGTTCGGCGTCAAACAAACGTCCCATATATTGAATTGGAACGTCCCGACAGTCAGGACAGCTGAATGCGAATCTGGATTTTCCAGCCATTCTATCCACTCCTCGAACGTGAAATTTCTGTCAAGACAGTGGCATCGGTGGTGGATTCTTTCATTCTTTTTCATATCTCTGTTTTCATATTTTTGTCATTAAAATGGGCAATCATCTTCGGGGAGGTCGTCGAAGTCGAATGCAGCTGCCTGTTCAATCTCTTGCTCCCGTCTAAGAATTTCCGCCTGTAAATGGTTCTCGTTGTCCCATATCGGGTCAATCTCGCTTCCCTGAACGGTAGGGGTGTAACGTCCGTTGTTGAGATTGTAGCGGAAGAATGCGCTACCTGTCTCTCCGAGGTGTCGGAACTTTACCTTTTGGACGCGCACCTCGACCGTATTCTCTGCGCGGTGGCGGTGTACCACGATACCGAAGTCCGCCTTGTTATAGAAGTTTGCCGAGCCGCTGATGTCATACAAGTTTGGTATCTCGATGTTGCCCTCCTTGTTCTTCTGCATCTTGGTCGGGTGAGCCATGAGGATTATCAGCACGTCGTGATGCTGGGCGAAGTTCGTGAGTTTGTCGAGCAGGTTGCTGATGTACTGCGTCTCGTTGGCGCGCCCCTGCTCATTTTCCAGTCGGTTGTACGGGTCGATGACAAGTCCCTTGATACCTTTGCGGCGCACGAGGTACTTTGCCCGATCCAGTATGCTGTCAACCCTGTAGTCAGCTTCGGGGGCTATGAAGAAGAAGTCCCTCTCGAGCCGCTCCTTGACCTGTCTGTACTCGCCCATAGTCATAGTCTTGCGGCTGAATTTCTTGCCGACGAACTTTTCAATAAGCTTGCTTGCGTGATATGCGAGCGGAAAGTTCTCCGGCGAAAAGTAGGCGAAACGCCAACCGTAGCGTATATTCAGCCGCTCCGCTATCTCGTCAATGAACTCCGACTTGCCGCTTCCCGGAATGCCAGTTACAACGCATAGCCTCTTGGTCTCGAACGAGAGCAGCCTGTCGAGGTTTTCGTGTCCTACGGTCAGTCCGCGTTGCAGCCCGTTCTCAAAGATAGCGTCCAGCGAGGTCTCGAAGTCTGACACCGTGAACACACCCTCGTACTTTATTTCAGGAGCGTCTGCTATGCACTGCATGAGGCTATCACGCCCGTAACGCATCAGATGCTCGTTCGCGTCCTTGCATCCCTCTCCGTATTCCAGCACCCTGCATCGCTCCGCACCGAAACGGCGCAGCAGTTCATCGCGGAGTACCACGCCCTTTGTGTCGGTGTCCGAGGCTATGTATATTGTCTCCTTGTCGTCGAAGTATTCCTCTATGTAGTCGTCAAGGTAGGTCAGATTTGCGTTCGCTCCGTTCGGTACGCTAACCACGTCGTGCCGTCCGCATTCGTAGAATGTCAGAGCGTCCATTTCGCCCTCCGTTATGATACATTCTTTCGTACCCTTTATCCCGTCGATATTGTACGGCAGGAGTTCTGCCCCCGATACGAGCTTGAAGCACTTGTCTCCCGTGCGGTATTTCGTGTTAATCAGTTCCCCGTTGTGGTAGTAGTTGAATTGGATAGTGTTCACCTGTCCGTTCTTCTGCGGCATCCATTCCTGCCCCTCGGTGATACGCATTGCGGTTATGGTCGCCACGCTGATGCCACGACTGGCAAACCAAGCCACAGCCTTGTCCGAGAGCCGAGAGCTTCCCGTCGCCTTGGGCTTCTTGTAGGTCTTCGGCTCCCGTCGTATCTGCTTCGGGGTAAACCACGGCTGCTGTTCCATCCACCGCTGTTTCTCGTCGTCGGTGTACTCCGTAGCGTTGCCGCTGAATCCGCAGTAGTGGCAGTTGAATGCGCCCGTAGCGAGGTTACAGGAGAGCGACTTGTCGCGCTTGTCATGGCGTTGGTCGCGGCATTGAGGGCAGAACACCTTGACATTGCCCGATGTCCGTCCGCGAGGAATGCCCTCTATTCCGAACTTTTCCCAGTTGAAATTGCTCATACGCCTACACTCCTGCTATCCAGCTGTTGGACTCCTTACTCCAATAGTAATCAGCCCCAGGACGGGGAGGTGCGTTCAATGGAACACGCTTGCCGCTTCCGTAGAGGCGGTTTCCCTGTTCGTCTATCCACTCGCCAACACCGAGGGTAGTGCCGCCAGCCGTTGTTGTTTTCCTTGCGCCTCGTCCGTCGCGTTTCTCCCATGTGCGGACGGCTGCTCGCCAGTCTTTCATCGGGCTATTGCCCACCTTCCAGCCCTTGCTCTCGTAGAAGTCCACAAACGCCTCCGCATTGACCGCATTGCCTCTCTCGGAGCAGTAAGCCCGAACCTCCTCGACCGATGGGCGAGTAAATCGTTTCGCCTTGCTCTCCTCCTTTGGCGCGACGGGAGCTGCGGTAGCCGCTGCGACTTTCTTTTTTGCTCCGTTAGGAGTTTTTTCTTTATCTGTACCCAGTTCACCGGTAACAGTATCAGTTACGGTATCAGTAACAGTATTATTCGCATTGTCTCGAATAGTGTCGTATGCGGTCGCATCGCCCGTAGCGTCCAATCCGTGTCCCTTACGGTAGCGTTCCCAGCGTTTCTGCGCTGCTTCTTTGCGCTGCTGCACGGACTTGTCATACTTGGCTTCGTAGTTGTCTATGTGCTGGAACACGAGGCGCAGGAGCATACGGAGCGACCTGTCCTCCGGTCGTTTCCCCTCGAAAGCGTATGCGAATATCGCGTCCATGTATTCGCGGTACTCTGCATCGCTCATTTCATCTGTGGGTATCAACCAGTCTTTGTGTATAACAATCGTATTTTTCATTTCATTGAGGCTATTATAGAAGTGCGTAATTTCTCATTCTTTGAGTTCCAGTCGAACGCACGTATCATCCACTGTCTATATTGCAGCGGAATTTCGCGCAGCCGCTCTCCCTTGTACTTTCCAAACGGCATAGTCTCAATCGGCTGTGCCGCCTGACGGTCAACCATTTCGGTGTCCTCCTTGGTGTGCTTTCCGATGTCGTGGATAGGTATTCCCGAAAGGAGGCGTCCGCCCGATCCGAACATGCGCCATATCTTGCCTTTCTCGAACACTATATCCTCTACACGCCCGAACCGCTCGACGTTGCCTCCGAGGTCGATTATCAGACAGTCGGTCTTGCCGGCGTCGATACGTGTGCCTCGTCCAACAATCTGATAGTAGAGGGCGATGCTTGCCGTGCTGATGCCGAACACTATGCAGTCTATGCCAGTGTAGTCGAAGCCCGTAGAGAGGACACGCACGTTGAATATCACGCGCAGCTGACCGTCCTTGAAGCGAGCCAGCACCTGCTCGCGCTCCCTCTTGTCCTGCTCTCCGTATATCACCCCCGAATTAGGGTACTGCTGCGAGAGCTGTATTGCGTCGTCGACGGAGGGGACGAATGCGAGTATGTGCCGACGTTCGGGGTGCGCGTTCAGAGCGTCTATCACGGATTGAGTGCCGCCGTTCGCATCGTAGGCTCGCTGCACGCTCTCCTCCGTGTACTCTGACTTGCTCGAATTGAATACCAGCAGGCTGCTGTCGAAAGCGTTCTGCGTGTATTGAAGCGGACTCCAAAAGCCCATTTCGACCATTTCATGCACCTGTCCGACGTGTATTATGTCCTTGAAGAAATTGCCCTTCTTGCTCCGTGAGGTTAGCATTACGAGCTTGGAAAAAGTACACCCGTCGCGGTCGCGGTTGGTCTGCAACTTCACGGGAGTAGCCGTGATGCCCAACACGTGCGTGATGCCGCTTTCGCGCAGGAAAGTTCCGAGCATACTGTCCGCCTCACGGGGGTACAGGTGCACCTCGTCGATGAGCATCTTTGTAAATCCTAATTGCTTGAATTTTGCGCCGAGAGCCTTGATTGACCCTATGGTTGCATACGTTATTGGGGCAATCTCTTTTCGTCCGCAGGAAGCACTGAAAATGCCTGCGTTCGTGCCGAAGTCTCCGCACAGTGTGATATACTTCTTGTAGTTCTGCTCCAACAGTTCCTTTGACGGCTGGAGGACTATTAGATGGTCGCCGCTGTATTTTGCTACGTATGCCGTGAGTATGGACTTGCCCCACGCTGTCGGCAGCACTATAAGGCTGGGACGGGGCTTTTCCTCGCGGAAGAAGCGTATCGCCTTGTCTATCGGCTCGACCTGATTTTTACGCAGTGTAATCATTCTGTCATTTCGGTTAAAAAAGACATTCCGCAGGTAGGGTTAACCACGCAATAACAGCAGCGTCGGAACTCCTTTCGGATCGCTCCACCCAGTGCGGAATGTCGGTATTGTTATTTCTATTTCTGTCATTTCTCGTGCTGCGTTTCGGTTAGAAAGCCATTACAATGTAATCACTTTCGAGGTCGAGAATTTTTAAGCAATTTCTGCATGTCGGAAGCCGACACTGGCTGTTTCGATACCAGCCGCACACGCAGTTTCTTTGCGAGCCGTACCGTGTTATATGCACGTGTACTCCTCCCGAGCGACGGCTGTAGAGCCTCGCAGAGGGCGTCGATGTAACGCACCATTTCTTCGCGCTGGCTGTTTGAAATCAGTATCATGCTGCCTCCTTTCGTCTGTTACTTGAGCAGGAAACGTCGTGCACCCTGCACGGTCTTGGTGAACTCCTTTGCGAGGTCAGGATAAGCCTTGGCGAACTCCTTTGCGTCGAACTTCTCGCTGTCCTTGGGAGCTTTCCATGTTGCAAGCGTCTGACCGCCGAAACAGATTGCCTCTGCGTCTCCGAAACTCATCTTGATAGTTCCCTCCAACTCCTCCTTGCGGTGTTCCAGCTCCGCAAGTTCATCTTTCAGCCCTTTCAACTGGTGGTAGGCTTCCAGTATGTCCTCGCCGACCTCAACGGTCTTTCCTGCGGTATGGCGGTTGTACTTGATAAGCACGTCCTGCACGCTGACCGGCTGCGGCTCTTGGTTTCCCTTGATGTAGTCAACCCAAAAGCGTTCCACCTCCTCGACGAGGAATTCGTAGAAGTCGCGGTCGAAGTCGATGTCCTTGTAGCCGAACTCACGACCTGCGGTAAGCCAAGCGAGAGAGCCGTGCTGCATCCCCGAAACACCCAACTGGTAGATGAGCTGGCAGAACCAATGCTTCGGCAGGTCGTCCCCGTCGACGGACATCTGCGTTGTCTTGCACTCCAAGATGCCCTTGTTGCTGTCATTGTGCTTCATACCTTCCAGCCAATACGTGCGGTCAGGCGACACTTGCATAAATGGTCGTTCGTCATTCCGTATAAGCCAGTCTCCTGCGCTGCTCTTGATTACCTGCTGTCCTGTCGCGTCAGCCCAAAATTGAGCAACCGCATCCTCCAAGTAATGACCTGCTTTCATTGCGAATGTCTCCTCTTTCGGAGCGTCCAGCCCTACCTTGCGTCTCCATAGCTGATATGGTGTTTCCCAAGGGTTCAGTCCAACAATCGTTGCTACCTCGGAGGAGCCGATTCCGTTCTTGCGCACTTCCAGCCATTCTTCGCGGCTGTTCGGTCTGATGATAGTAGTACTCATGGCTTATTCCTCCCCGTTGATTGAATTGTCGCTCTTGAGCACGAGAAAGTAGTCCAACCATAGGCTGGCGAACTGCGTGCCGCAATACGCGGCGAGGTCGCTATTCTTAAAGCAAAGGTGAGAGCCGAGGCCCGCAGACGAGCGCGAGGGCACGTAAGACGAGTCCGCACAGCCGAAGCCCGCATATTCAGTCTTATATTCGCCTCCTAACTCTTGGTACGGGTGATTGTTTCTCCAATCCTCTTCCATATCATTTTCCCATTCCTCGCGGCTTTTATATAGCCAAAACCAAGGGAGCCAGCGACATTCGTTTTTGGTGTACTGCGGCTCCCAGCCCTCGTTCAGTGCGGCTACGATGATTCGGAGTTTCAGATATGCGACAATATCTTCTTGGTCATCGAGTTCTTCGTGTGTAATCCAAGCATCATACGCACATACAAACGGGTGATTCTCTCCCAACTCATTACAAGCGTCCTCAAACGTTTTTATTCGTTCCGTTACATCTTTCGGCTTGAATGTTTCCTCTCCGAACAGTTGTTCGAGTACTTTCATTGTGCTGTCCGCTCCTGCCTTTCTTGCTGTCTCGTATGCAGCGAGAACGTTTTCTTTCTTAATTTCAAT
>CANQSM010000065.1 GCA_947626525.1 uncultured Phocaeicola sp.
TCAGGTGACCCAGGAGGAGACGTTCTATGTGGAACCGAAGAAGGAGGAAGTGGCATGAAACGGAAGGTGACGAAAGGTCCGAAGATAGCTCTGTGCCTTGCCTGCCGCGGCACGGGCCTGGCGGAGGTTCCGGCGGGCGCGCGCCTCCTGTTTTCCTGGCGGAAAGGTAAAACGGCGCCGGCCGTGTGCCCGCAGTGCGGGGGCAGCGGTCGTGTGACGGTGAGCGCGGAGATGGAGCTTGACATCCGTCCCTATCAACCCAAAGAGGATTAAACGTATGGTGAAGCGTCGCGGCGTAAGCTACAAGAAGCGCGTGGAGGAGATAAACCGGATTTATGACCGGGAAGCCTGGCGCGGGATACCGAACCGAGAGATATGGCGCCGGTTCGTCTATCCCGTGTACGGCATCAGCGAGCGTACTTTCTACAATATCCTTAACGCGAGCGCCGAGGCCAAGAACCATATAGCGGAGGATGACGCCATCCGTCCGCTCTTGCTTTTTCATGACGAGGACTATGAATGAGGAGACACTTCAAATCGTGAGACGGATCTTGCAGGACATCCGTGTGAAGCTGGGCGACGAGTTCGACCGTAACTTCGAGCGTCAGGCGTTTTTCAGCGCGGCGTGGCAGCGGAGGAAAAGCCCCGTTCGGAACGAGGGCCGGGCGATCCTGACGGACACGGGGGCGCTGCGTCGGAGCATCGGCAGCCGGACGACGGAGAACAGCATCACGTTCTACACGGATTTGCCCTACGCCGCGCTGCATAACGACGGTGGCGAAATCAAGGTGACGAAGCGGATGAAGCGGTACTTCTGGCACAAGTATTACGAGGCTTCCGGCTCGTTCGGCCGCAGGAAGGACGGGGGTCTCCGCAAGGACAAGCGTACCTTGCGTCTGACCACGGAGGCTGAGTTCTGGAAGTTCATGGCGCTGAAGAAGGAAGGGAGCACCATCCGGATACCGCGCCGTCAATTTCTTGGAACGTCTCCGGAAGTGGAGCGGGCGGTGCGGGAGATCATCGAAGAGAACCTAACGGACTATTTTAACGTGGAATTTGAGATCAGAAGAAAATGAGAAAGGAACTGTACAACTTGCTCTGCAAGGAGCTGAAAGAGGTGGGTGAGGGTGCGATCAAGCACATCGACCTTTGGAACCACAACGTGGAGTTCATCGAGCAGGAGGCGAACTGGGCGCGCCCGGCTGTGTTCGTGGAGTTCTGCCCGATACGTTGGAACGCGATTGTGGCCGGGGTGGAGTACCGCGCGGAGCCGGAAGTGAAGCTGCACATCGTGACGGACTGGAGAGGGTCGTCGAGCGGGGATAGCCCGTTCAGGGAAGAGGCGCTGGAGGTGTTCGACCTGCCGGAGCTGATCCATGAGCGTCTGAGCTGCCTGGAGGGCGAAACGTTCAAGGTGTTCGACCTGGTGGAGAGCCAGACGAACCATGACCACGAGGAGATCGTGGAGACCATCGAGGTGTATTCGTGCGTGGCGATAAAGCGGCTAAGCCGCTGATATCAGGGAGTTATAAAAAATCCGTTGTCCGATTGCGGGCTGCGGATTTTTTTATATGCCTGTGACGAACTTCCTGTTGATATGTCTGATTCGGGCGACGATGCGCAGGCGCGCGATGGGGAGTGGGTAGTGTCTTTTTCGTTTGGATGCGTAGACGCGTCCCTTGAGTACGGCTGCGAGGAAATCGTCGGATGTGTATCCGCGCGTGTTTTTCAGTCCGAGGTATATAATGCGGACGGCGTCCTCGTAAGTGATTTGCGTATAGATGTATGAGAATCCGAGCACGGCGCAGATGTTTTCGGTCTCGATGGTGTAAGGGACTTCCATTCCGTCGATGATTAAAGCCTGTCTCATGTTTTTCCGATGATTTTTCTTTTGTTGTTTTGAAAACAGTTGTTATCTTTGCGGACCAAGTCTCACTTACTATTGACCTTCCCGGATTTCCGGGTAAAGCACAGAGGGAATGGCGTACTGGCGTTTTAGTCCTAATAGCCGCCCGAAGTGCTTTTTTTTGATGCTTTTTTTGTTGTTTTGAAAACAGTTGTTATTTTTGCAAGCGAAGCACATCGGGAATGGCGCCCTGGCGATTGAGTCCTAAATGTCGCCCGGTGTGTTTTCTTTTATATCATTCACCGAATAGAGATAGTATAATACTCTGTTTTTTCCGTTTGGCCTGTGATAAACCTGTTTGGCCACGTTCAGCCTTACCCATTGTCCGCGTATGCGGGCCTTGAAATAGTAGAAACGCTCGATTCCGTCCGTCCTGGGATGCGTCAGCGGCGAATCTTCCATGAACGACGCGTCGGCGAGCAGATTCGCCAAATCTTTCAGGTCGTCCTTTGACAGGACGCGTGACCTTCCGAATGTGTCGGAGAAGAGGTGGCTGTTGCCGTATTTCGTGAAGCGGACATTCAGTCTCTTTCCGCCGGCGTTTTTTGTCACGGACTTCTTCAGCAGCGGTTCCATCTGGTGGAGGTAATGGACGCGCTCGACGGCCCGGCGTGTTTTTGAGCGGTCGGCGGCGCACTTCCGTAAGAGCCCGCATGCCGCGCAGAGTTCGTTGTCGGGCACGAAGGCCTTGGCGAGTTTTGTCTTTCCCTTTGCGATGTCGCAGTCGCGGCACCGGCGTATGGTGTAGGGATTGTAGTCGGGCACGGCTTTCTGTTCCTTTCCGGGGTTGAATCGGAAAATGCCCTTGTCATCGTGTCCGAGCGCCTCCTCTCCGAGCACCATGGCCTCGTCGTGCGGGGTGGCGGGGTAATCCGCCTTTCGCACCTGCACGACGGTGCATCGGCAGTTCCACCCGTTGGGCGGGCAATACTCCTCCCAGAAGGGGTCGGTGATGGGGAGTGTGACGCCATGGAGGGCGGCGTGTTCCGGCCTGACCTTTCCGTCGCGCGCGGTGCGGTACTGGAGATTGTATCGGTCGCCGTCCTGGACGAATCGCTCCCATTTGGCGGCCATTTCCCCTGAAGCCACAACGAAATTGTACTCTGCCCGGAGGTAGTTGGAGTTGTAGGTCTCGTCGATTTTCCGGACGTCGTTCAAAAAACGTTCGAAGGGCTTCCGGTTGCCGTTCTCGTCGAGGAGCGAGGGGAATGCCTCGTTGAGCTCGTGGAATGTCTTGAGTCCTGAGAAGATGTAGTTTGAGCGGCTGAGCCTTTGTCGCATGGCCTCGGACATCTGCACCTGGCGGAATCCCGCATCGAGGACTTGGGCATGGGCCTCGATGAACTCCTGCACCTTTGGTCTGGCGAGGACTTCGATGCGGAACTCGGATCCTTTGAGCTTGTAGAGTGTCTGCATCATGCCGTCGAAGAGGGCTGAGAGCTCCTTGCGAATCTCGTCCTCGCGCTCGCCGGAGAGCTGCAATGGCTGCGTTTCGTGGCGGAGCCATCGGGCATATCGTCGGTGCAGCCCCTCATAGCAGGAGGGGCTCAGTCGAAAAAAGGTGCATGTGCGTTTTGCTGTTTTCCTTTTTTGTCGTCCGGTTGTCTCATCGGTTGTTCCGGATCGGGCTTTTCCCGGCAGGGTATGCCGTATTTCTCTTCAAAGTAGCGTGGGTCGACGTTGTAGTGCTGGATGACCATCTCCTCGTAGGCTTTCTGCTGCTCGGGTGTGTAGTCGACGGAGTAGTCCCAATCGAAGCGTAATCCTTTGATGGGGAATCCGTGTCGCACCATTCGTGGTATGAGCTGGTTGTTGACAATGTCGCGGAGCCTGTCGCAGTCGCTTTCGACAAGGTTCTGGAAGACCTCGAGGTGTGTTTCCGACTGTGAGAGGCTGCTTCCGTCCTCGATGGTCATGGTCTGTCCGATGACGAGTTTGGAGAGTTCGGAGTTGGCTCGGTCGATGCGCTTGTCGTAGACGTTGTAGGCATCTCCCTTTCCGCTCTCGACGAACTCGATTTCGGTTTCCATACCGGCGACCATGGAGAGCGCGGTTCCGGCCTCTCGCAGCATGCGGTCGAGTCGTTCGATCTCGCTCTGGTCGCGGGAGGTGGTTCGTGCAATGCGCATGGGCATTCCGAATATCTCGCTGAAGGTGTCCCAGAAGGCCATTGTGTTTTTCTTGGGAATGGTCTGTGTGGCGGCCTTGAGATAGAGTCCGAGGTCGTCGGGTCGTCCGGCCTCGATGAGCCAGTCGGAGAAGGGCGGCCGGCGGTAGTCGATTCCGGTGTGCCAGTCCTGTCCGAGTTGGGTGACGACACGGCCGTATTCGGGTATGACGTGCTTTCGCGGCAGCAGGGTGACGTCGGTATAACAGAGGCAGCCGTCGCCGTCGGTGGCGAGTTCTCCGAGCTCGATGAGGGAGTGTCCCCAGTAGATGGAGTCGAGGGCGTAGCGCATGAGCTGTTTGAACCAAGCCTGTTCGAAGAAATGCATCGCCTCGGCGTCTTCTTCGCCTTTCTCGTCGACGAGCTTGAAGGATCGTGCCATGACGAATCCCACTCGCTGGGCGACGCATCCGGACAGGTGGAGGTCGATCTCGACGTCCCTGTAGATGTCGTAGAGCCGTCGTCGGTCGGGGTTGTCGACGTTGATGGCGAGCTGCCATGCGTTTCGCCAGTCCCTGATGTCCTTTCGGGTGAGGGCGTCGGTGGTACGCTGTAGTTCGATGACCATTTTCCGCATGCGCTTCCGGTCTGCTTCGTTGGCGAGGTTGAAGTTGCCGTATGGGGTGCGCAGCACGTCCCTTGTCCTTTGCGGGAAGATGCCGCTGAAAAGATTTCTTATATCCATATTCCTAATTGTTACCAGTCATGATGGAGCTGCTTTCGGCAGCTGTAAACGATTGCATTTCCGTTGGGTTCGCCTTCTTCGTCGAGGGCCAGAGGGAGGTCCGGGATGATTTTTCCGGCCTGCACGCCTTCGAGCCATTCGATGGCGCGCTTGTATCGCTCCTCCCGTATCTCGGTTCCCATCTTCTGCGGCATGGCCGCGCTCATGTGGTAGAGCGCGATGTCGCAGGTGTACATGACGATGAGTCTGTTTCGCCCGTCGCCGGCGGCGGCGAAGAGTGCCCGGCAGTCGTATTTGGGTCTGAGATATCCTGCGATCTCCTCCATGGCCTCCGCTTCGGCATTGGCGCGGTTTTGCGGGCTTACCTGTGAAATGACCTTGAGTGCGTCGTCTCCGATGACGACCTTGTAATCTTCTTCGGTTATGAACATGTTGACTTCCTCCCGTTGGCTATGTACAATGCCCTCTTCTCAATATCGGCGACGGTCACTCCCTTTCGGAAGCGGTGGGTTCGCACGAGTTGTCGGATGGTCTGCTTTGGAACGACTTTCAGCCTTCCGTTCAGGGAAATTACCAGGTACTTCATCCCGAACATCCGGGAGAGCTTGTCGGCCTTGTTGACGGCTCGCTTGAATTTCCAGGCTAAAATGATGTCTTTGATGTATTGTCTCATGTTACCAGCTGTTTTTTGCTGTGGGCCTTTTGGCGAACAGCGGTTGAAAATTTTCCTGTCTTGTGCTCCGTTGCAGGAACCAGATGGCTCCTTCGTCGGCATCGGGTGCGTCGTCGTGCATGTGGCTTCCCCTTTCGAGTGCGAGTGTCTGTTCGATACCTGCCTCCATGTCGGCGTTTCCCCTGAGCCTTTCGTTGTAGAAGACGACTCCCCTTTCCCAGAGCGGGCTTACGGCCTCGATACGCTGTAGCTTGTCGGGCTTCTTCCGCTTGTCGGGCATGATGGGGAGCTGGTATCCCCGGAGTTTTCCTTCGGTGCCGAATTCGTCCATGATGATATCCTGCATGAAGTTTGCTTCCATGAAGAATCGGACAGCTGCGTTGTGTCTCGTGCGCTCGTAGAGGTCGTAGAGCCATCGTACCATCTCGCCCACGGTGGCCTGCCGGACGAAGCAGTCGATGAGGTGGAGCTCGGTTCCGATCTTTCCCCAGAGCCGGCATGCCTTGTAGTCGTTGGCGGTTGTGGATTTGAAAGAGGGGTCGGTGTAGCAGACGAGCATATCGTATTTGTCGATGGCGGGCAGCCGCTTGTATCGTATCCATTCGGCCCGGAAGATGGTTCCGTCGACGATGGGGTTGTTCATCATCTCCTTCTCCCAGGCGCGGTATCCGACGAAGTCGCGGTAGGCTGCGGCCTCTTCCTTTGTCCACTTCTCCTTCCATACGGGTAGTCCGTTGTTGTCGACGGCCTGTACTTTGGAGAGGAAGACTCCCTTTGTCCGGGCGACGTGATAGAGTACGGAGTTCTTGCTGATGAGGTTTCCGACCATGATGAATCGTCCTCGTCCGACGTCGAGTGCTCCGAAGAGTGCTTCCTTGACCCAGTCGGTGAGGTCGCGGACTCGCTTCTCGTTCCGGCAGAGTTCGTCGTCGTCGAGGTCGTCGATGACGATGTAGTCGGGCCTTGCCTCGCGGTCGCGCAGTCCTCGTGGTGACTGTCCTCGTCCGCAGGCGAGGAACTTGACTCCGTTTGCCGCCTTGAACTCCCCCTCCTGCCACGACGCGGAGGCCCGCTGCCGGCCGAAGTCGGCGATGATTCGCTGGTTGTGTTCGAGTTCGGCCTGTATGTCTCCGAGGAGTCGCACGGCGCTGTCCTCGCTTTTGCCGACGACGACCATGAAGTTGATGAGCCTCTTAGGCTGGAACATGAGCCAGAGCGGTACGAAAATATCCATGTGTGTGGACTTGGCGTGTCCTCGCGGCCACATGAATACGGCCTTGAGGTCGGGCGTGGATCGTATCTTCCGTGCGGCGGCGTTGTGGAAGGGTGCGTTGTGAACGGTTCGTATGACTTCTCCGGTGGTCTTATCGCGCAGGGTAAGGAAATGGGGGAAGTAATACTCGCAGAAAGCGGCGTAGTTGGCCCTCAGCCGGGCGACTCGCCTGTCCCGCGTCTCCGGCGTCTCCTTGGCGAGGAGTCCGGTGGATGTGATGGCCTGCACCCGTTTGCAGTGTTCCTTCCACTGCTCGTAAGCCAGTTTCGTCTCAGTGTTCGTCGCCATGTGTCGCTCCTCCTTACTTTATTCCCATCTGCTCTGTGATGTAGAGGTCCTGGTACTTGTTGATGGCCTTGATGAGCTCGGGCGTGACCTCGGGGTCGATGGACGAGCGGTACTCAATCCATTTGGAGAACGCCATGAAGACCTCGATGGCGTCGACGACGTTCGCCTTCTTGTCGAGCTTCTCGATGACCGCCGAGAGCTTTGCGAGCTTGTCTCCCAGTCCGGCGATGAGGTTTGGGTCGTTGGATTCGTTGACCTGTGTGATGAGCGTGTCGATGGTGATGAGGAGCTTGTTGACCAGCTCGGGTCGTGTGACGCTCTTGGCGGCCCTGGCCTCCTTCCATCCCTCGGCGGCGCACCACTTGGAGACGGTGACGCGGGAGACCTCGACCTTATCGGCAATCTCCCGTTGCTCCATGCCCGCCATGTAGAGTGATCTGGCGAGCGACTTTTTCTTTTCTGTATCCGCTTTTGTCATGTATAATAAAGTTTGTTGTCGCGTACGCGAAGTTGCCGTATTCCGCGGCGTCCTCCAAAAAAGCGCGCAACGGTTTCACAGAAGTACGCAACGGTTGCACACATTTTTGGCGGGGAGCGGATTATGCCTTAATATCGCAGAGCGAAACGAAAAAAAAGAAGAGAACAATGAGCAAACGAGTACGTATATCGAACGACCGCCTGAACAGCTACGGGACGCGTGTGCTGACGTCGGGCATGGACGTGGAGCAATACCGGAGGAACCCGGTGCTGCTGTACATGCACGAGCGGGGCAACGTGATAGGCTACATGAAGGACGTGAAAGTGGAGAACGGCGAGGTGACGGGGGAACCTGTGTTTGACGAGGTGACGGAACTGAGCCGTCGCTGCAAGCAGCAGTTCGAGTTCGGGAGCCTTCGGATGGTGAGCGCGGGGCTTGACATCCTGGAGCTGAGCGAGGAGCGGAGCCTCCTTGTACCCGGGCAGACGCGTCCGACCATCACGAGGAGCAAGCTTTCCGAGGTGTCGGTGGTGGACATCGGGGCGAACGATGACGCGCTGGTGCTGAAAAAGGACGGCAAACCGATTACACCGGGCAGGGACGGAGTGTGTCCGCTGCCTGAATTAACGAACCATACTCATCTAAAACCAACAGTAGAAATGGAAAAGAAGATCATCGCCCAGCAACTGGGCTTGCCGGAAACGGCGACCGATGCCGAGATATCGGAGAGACTCGGCGAACTGAAAGCGGCCAAGGAGGAGAACGCGGAGCTGCGTAAGGAGAATGACGCTCTGAGGCTGGCAAGTATCACCTCGCTCGTGGAGAAAGCCATCGGCGAGCAACGGCTCCCCGCCGACAAGAAACAGCATTTCATCGACCTGGGCAAGCGTGTGGGGGCGGAAGAACTGGAAACCATCCTCGCGGCCATGTCGCCTCAAGTGAGGCTGTCGACCGTGCTGGGGCAGCGCGGGACGGTGAAAACGGCTGTCGGCGCGACTTACACGAAGCTGAGCGAAGTGCCGTGCGACCGGCTGGCGGAGCTACGGGAAGAGCAGCCTGAGGAGTACAAGCGCCTGTACAAGGCGGAGTACGGCATGGAGTGCGAAATTTAACATGAACCCTTTAAAACCAAGACAGAAATGAGCAAAAGAATCGTAATGATTGTGGCCGCCGTCCTATTCAACTGCGTGACGGGCGGCTTGTTGGCCGCCGCCGCGGGCGTATCCCCGGTAGCCGGCATGTTGTGCATGAACGCCGCCGGCTTTGTGACGGGCCTGTCCGGTGAGGGCGCTCCCTCGCTTCGGGCCGGCGTGTATACGGAGATCTGGACGGGCGAGCTGGTGAAAGCGCTTCGCAGCGGTCTTGCTGGCTCGTGGCTGGACGGTGTGCCCGACCAGTCGAGCATCGTGAACAACGACGTCATCCACCTGGTGGATGTGGGCGTGGACCCTGAAGTGCTAATCAACAACACGACGTACCCGATCCCTCTTCAGGCGTTGGATGACAAGGACATCGCCATCAAGCTGGACAAGTTCCAGTCGAAGGTGACCCCGATTACGGACGATGAGCTGTACGCCATCAGCTATGACAAGATGGCCCGCGTGAAGGAGAGCCACGGCAACGCCATCAACGACGCGAAGTTCGCCAAGGCGGCCCACGCGCTGTGCGCGAGCGAGAACACGGCGAGCACTCCGGTGCTGAAGAGCAGCGGCGAGGCGGACGCGGAGACCGGGCGGCAACGGCTTACGGTGAACGACCTGGTGGAGATGAAGCGCGCCATGGACCGTTTGAGAGTGCCCATGGAGAACCGCCGCCTGGTGTTGTGTCCGGACCACGTGAACGATCTGTTGCTTACGGACCAGCGTTTCCGCGAGCAGTACAACATCGACCGCAACAGCGGCAGAGTGGGCACCCTGTACGGTTTCCAGATCTACGAGTACGGCAACAACCCCTTGTACACGACGTCCGGGACGAAGAAAGACGTGGGCGCCACGGCAGACGAGGGCGAGTTCCAGTGCTCTTTCGCCTTCCACACTCCGAGGGTGTTCAAGGCGACGGGCTCGACGACGATGTATTTCAGCGAGGCCCGGCAAGATCCGGAATACCAGCGTAACAAGATCAACTTCCGTCACTACTTCATCTGCATGCCGAAGAAAGCGGACGCTGGCGTTGTGATGATGAGCGGTCATAAGGAAGGAGAATAAGCCATGGCAAGGCGCGCGTTGAAATACCTGGTGATTCACTGCACGGCCACCCCGGAGGGTCGTGAGGTGTCGGCGGCTGATATCCGCCGCTGGCACACCTCTCCGGTGAGCGAGGGCGGCAGGGGCTGGAAGCAGGTGGGCTACACGGACCTTATCCACCTGGACGGTCGTGTGGAGCGTCTGGCAGAGAACAACGAGGACGCGTGGGTGGACGACTGGGAGATAACCAACGGCGTGGCCGGATATAACTCCGTTTCCCGTCATATCGTATACGCGGGGGGCTGCGCCGTTGACGGGAAGACCCCGAAGGACACTCGGACGGCGGCCCAGAAAGAAGCCCTGAGACGGTACGCGCTGCTATTCCACCGGCGTTTTCCGGAGGCGCGAATCGTGGGTCACGGGGAGCTGGCGGCGAAAGCCTGCCCCAGTTTCGACGTAGGGAAATGGCTCGCATCCATAGGCATCCAACGATAATAAAGAAGCGAACGGCATGGAACTGAGCGAAATGATGAACATCGTCCTCGGCGGCGGTCTGGCGGGCAGCCTGGCGGCCATCGGCTCTCTGCGGGCGACCGTGAGGAGAGCGAGAGCGGAGGCGTCGAAGTCGGAAGCCGACGCGGAGTCGGTGCGCATCGACAACGCGGAGCATGCCACCCGCATCCTGATGGACAACATCGTGAAACCCCTTAAAAACGAGTTCAATGAGACAAAAGGAGAACTGGCCGAGACGAAGAAGGAGCTTGCCCGGAACACCCGGGAGATGGCTCGCCTTCGTAAGGCGCTTGACGGCGCTAACGGCTGCGAGCATCGTGACGGCTGCCCTGTTCTTGAGCGGTTGCGCGAGCAGCCGAGAGAGCGCGTCGCGGAACGCGTCGTCGCGGACGGAACTGCTGGAGCGCGGCGCGCGGGAAATCCGGACGGTGACGCTTGAGCCGGTAGCGATGGCGGAGGTGACGCTGACGCTGCATACGGACAGCCTCCTCGATCTGCCGCGGGGCGCCTCGTACCACGCGAGGAGCGGTCGGGCGAGCGTGGAGGTGAGCAAGGGTAAGGAGCCGGGTACCATCACGGTGTACGCCTCGTGCGACAGCCTGCAGCGTCTGGTGTGCCACTACGAGCGTCTGGCCGGCGCATACAAGGCGCGCCTTGAGCGGGAGCTGGAGGAGCGGCAGGATGAGAAGAAACCGCCCGACTCGCGGCGGAAGATATGGACAGCATTCGCGGGCGGTGTCATCGCCGGCATAGTAATAACCTTTAAAATCAAGAGACGAAATGAATAAGAATTTCATGTACGGCATCGGTGCCGTAAAGTACAAAGATTTCATCGTGGGCTATATCGAGAAAGGCTCGTTTGACCTGGGCGGGGTGAAGCCTGAGGCCGCCAAAGTGGAGGCCGAGCAGGTGCCGGGAACCCCGGTTCTTGTCATACCCCAGTCGAACGGCAACATCGCCCCCACATTCAATGTGATACAGTTGAATTACGAGAACCTGCATCGTCTGCTGGGCGGAACCTTGCACTATAAGCCCGATGACGGGGAAAAGCAGACTCCCACAGGCTGGACGGCGCCGAGCGCCGCCATGCTGATGCAGGGCCCGTGGGAACTGGCCCTCGTGTCAGGCCAAAGCATCCTCATCCCCAACGGCACGCTGCTATCGAACCTGGGCGGCAAGCTGACGCTGACGGAGACGGCCAAGATAGAGTGCACGCTTGAAGTGGCGATGCCTGAAGAGGGCGGTCAACCTTACGGCGTTTTCGATACGGCCTCGCTTCCCTCTGAGTGGACACAGTACAAGCTGCCGGCCTCCCCGGAAGAATAGCCTATGGATCGTGACCTGATGATTGAGAAAGAGGCGGCGGAGGTCCTGCTGGACCGCGGGGTCTCCGTTCCGCTGAAGCCGTTGCGTCTTCCGTTCGTGAAACGGGCGATAACGCTTCGGCTGACGATGCGCCGTCCGACGCTCGCGAGTCTGATTGAGATAGCGCGCCTGTACCTGAAGACGGGCGTCGATGCCGGTGAGATGGAGAAGTGGAGCAAAGCGGAGCAGATGCGTTTCCTCGCGGAGCACGGGCGTGATTTGAGCCGTATGATAGCCTGCACGGTGTGCCGTGGCTACGTGTCGGGCAAGCTGCTGAGGGGCCTCACGGCGTGGGTGATCCGTCACTTCGTGGAATACCGTTACCAGATGGCGGTTGTGGAGCGGTTCGTCTCGCTGGTAGGGACGGACCCTTTTGTTCCCATTATCAGCTTGGCGGGGCGGATGAATCCGATGACGCCGAGACTGAGCCGGAAAAGGAGGGGGAGTTAAGGACCGAATACGAAGGTTCGCATAGCCCCTTCGGTTTTGTGTGGCAGGTGGCGAGCGCGACGGGCTGGAGCGTGCGTCATATCCTGTATGGGGTGAACTACCAGACGCTAGTGCTGATGCTGACGGACGCTCCCCGTTACACGCGGAGGAGGCGCGTTTCCGGGTCATCATCGGATGAAGAGGCGTCGGCGATAGCCGGATTTTTCCAAAGCAAACTAAACTGAACAGAAGATGAAGCCAGTAGAAATCGAATTCCTGATGAAGGACAACCTGAGCAAGGGTGTGGACAAGTCCGTCCTCGCCGTGGAGCTCCTCGCCGAGAAGGCGGAGGAGGCCTCGTCGTTGATCCGTTCGCGGATAGCGGAACAGCGGAAGTCGATAGAGGGTCTGACTCGGGATCTGCAACGGATGGAGGCGCAGCTGTCCGGCATGAAGCCGGGTCCGGCCCAACAAAATCTGGCCACGGATATCGCGGCGTGCCGGAAGGTTCTGGATGAGGAGCGCTCGTCGCTCGAGCGTCTCGAGCGTGAGCACCTGGAGGCTGAGGAGCGCGTGCGGAGCCTTCGGGAGGAGTACGTCCGCCTGTCGAGTGAGGAAGGCGCGGCTTCGGATGGCAGCAAGAGCCTGACGGAGCGGCTACGGGCTCAGAAGGAGGTGGTGGCCCAGGTGGAGCGTGACGTCCGCGGGCTGGAGAAAGCGTACGAGAAGGCCGCTCCGGGGAACTCGAAGTCGGCGGCTCTTTCGGAGCTGAAAGCGGCGAAGAGGGCTCTCGAGGAGGAGCAGGGGGCGCTGGCCGGCCTGCGGCGCGAACAGGAGGAGGCGCGGCAGAGCGGCAAGCGTCTGTCCATGCAGCTCAGGGAGCTTCAGGACGGGATGGCGAGGATGCGTCTGGCGGGTCAACAGGACAGCGAGGCGTACCGTGAGATGGCTCGCCGGGCGGCGGAGCTTTCGGACACGCTCTCGGATCTGAACGCCCAGACGCGCATCCTCTCGCACGACGACGCGAACCTGCAGGGTTTTATGTCCGGTGTGAGCGGACTGTCGGGGCTGTTCACCTCGGCGACGGGGGCGCTGTCGCTGTTCGCGTCGGAGAACGAGAACCTGGCGAGGATACAGACTCGCGTGCAGAGCGTGATGGCTGTGACGATGGGCTTGCAGCAGGTGATGAACACGCTGAACAAGGACAGCGCGTTCCGGCTGGTGACGGTGGTGAAGCTGAAGAACCTGCTGACGGCGGCGAACAGCCGTCTGGCGGTCTCTCTGGGCATCTCCACGGCGGCGGCGAAGGCTCTGATGGCGACGCTTACGCTGGGTCTTTCGGCGGTTGTCGCGGGGCTTATCGCGGCGTGGGACCGTTACAGCGCGTCGCAGGAGCGGGCGGCGTCGAAGGCGCGGGAGCTGGTGGAGATAGAGAGCAGCGGGCGGGCGGAGATGATTAAGACCCGTTTCGAGCTCGACAGCGCGCTGGCGAGCCTGAAGGCGTTCACCGGCGGCAAGGATGAGGAGAAGAAGAAGGTGGAGGAGCTGAACCGGAAATACGGGGAGTCTTTCGGGTATTACGGGAGCGTGGCGGAGTGGTATGACACCCTTAGGAAGAAGGGCTCGGACTATATACAGACGCTGTTTCTGCAGGCTGAAGCGCAGGCTTTGGTCCAGAAGGCCGTGGAGGCAGACGCGAGGCTGAACGAGATTAAAGCCACCGCCCCCGGCGATGTGGAGGGCTCGATGGGGGCGCTGGGGAAGCTGAGCCTGTATTCGGCCCAGTCGGCGACGTACGGCCGGATAGACGCCCGCGCTGAGATAGCGGCTTATAACAAGGCGGCTAAGGAGCGGGCGGTGGCTGAAGCGCAAGCGGAAGTGGACGCCTACCTCCGTCGCGCGGAGGAGCTGACGAAAGAAGCGGCCCGGATAAGGACGGAGCGCGACCTGGGCGGGCACACGGCCCCCGGCACGAAGGCGTCGGTGGCGAGCGAGCTTCAGTCCGAACAGCAGCGCGCCTCGGAGCTTCTGAAGCTGCAGACGAGGAACCGTCAGCGGGAGATAGATCTGCTGAAGGAGAGCGGGGAGAAACGGATACGGCAGATCCGCCTGAACTACGACAAGGAGCTTGCCGAGCTGGCGGCTCAGGAGGAGAAGTGGCGGTCGGCTCAGGCGGGCCGTCTGACGGCGGAGCAGGAGTCGTCGCTGCGCGAGGCGCGGGAGCAGGCGGCGTCGGCGCGGGACGCCGATTTGGCCAAGGTGACGGCCGACGAGAACGAGGCCGCCCGGGCGTCGATGCTGGCGTATCTGAAGGAGTACGGCACTTTCCAGCAACAGAAGCTGGCCATCGCGGAGGAATACGCCGACAAGATAGAGAAAGCGCAAAACGAGGGTGAAAGGCTATCGCTGGAGAGAGCGCGGGACACGGCCCTGCAAAAAGCGGAAACGGAGGCTATCAAGCAAACCATCGACTGGGGCAGCGTGTTCGGCGAGTTCGGGGCGATGTTCAGGGATCAGTTGCAGCCTACCCTTGACAAACTAAGAGAGCTATCGAAGTCGGACGAGTTCCGTTCGGGGAGCCTGGAGGAGCAGCGTCTGCTTTACGAGCTGATAGCGAAACTGGAGCAATCCGGGTCGGCCTGGGACGGTGATATCTTCCGGCGTGTGTCGGAGGACCTGTCGTCCTACCAGTCGGCCCTGCGTTCGTATATGGCGGCTCAGGAGCGGGAGCGTGAGGCGACGGAAGCCCTGTCGGCGGCGAAGCGTAAGCTCGCGGAGTATGAGAGCTCCGGAGACTATGAAAACGCCCTGGCGGCTCAAGCGGCCGTGACGGAAGCTGAAACAGCGCTTGAGAACGCATCGGAGGGGGTGCGTCTATTCGGTGGTGAGGTGGAGGACGCCACCATCCAGCTGCAGAGCTCCGCGGAGCGCGCGCGGAGCATGTTCTCCGAATTGGAGTCCGGCCTGAGCGGTCTGGCGTCCGGCAGCCTGAAGGGGATAGGGCAGGGGTTGATGCGGCTGGACAAGCTCTTCAACAACTCGGAGGTGACCGGCAAGGTGGGGGACGCCCTGGCAAAAGGCTTCCAGTCCCTGTTCGGAGAAGAGAGCAAGGCGAGCCAGGCGGTGAGCGAGGCATTGGGAAACGCCGGCATGGCTGGCCAGATTATCTCCGCCATCCTGGGCATCCTGGACGTGATAGCGAAGGAGGGCGTGAGCGGCCTGCTTACGGGATTGCAGGACACGGTATTTGGCGCTATTGAGAAGATACAGGAGGAGATATTTAACGGGGATATCATCATGAAGCCGGTGGAGAACGTGCTGGGACACATGGGAAACATCCTAAACAATTTGACTTTCGGCGGTTTCGACAAATGGACGGGCGCCGGCGGCAACGCGAAGGAGGTGATGGAGAACATCGAGAGGCTGACAGACCGGAACGAGAGCCTTCAGGAGGCCATCGAAGACCTGACTGAAGAGATAAAGGCCGGCCGGGGGACGCAATCGGTGGCGGCGTACAGGGAGGCGTACAAATACCAGAAGGAGACGATAGAGAACTACAAGCGCATCGCCCAGGAGCAGGCGAGGTATTCGGGCTCGCACCACAGCTGGAACTACTACTGGGGCGGTTTCTCGCGGGAGGAGACGGCGCGCCTGAGCGAAAAGATAGGGCGGAAATGGAACGGCGACCTTTGGGATCTGAGCCCCGATGAGATGAAGACGCTCCGCTCGACCGTGGACCTGTGGGAGAAAATCCGGGATACGGGCAAGGGAGGTTACGGGGACCGCCTGGCTGAGAAGCTGGACGACTACATCGAGCAGGCGGGGAGCCTGGAGGAGCTGACGAACAGCCTGTACGAGGGTCTGACCGGAATTTCGTTCGACGGGATGTACAGCAGCTTCATCGAGAACCTGATGGACATGAAATACGGGGCCGAGGAGGCGGCTGAGGACATCTCGGAATACTTCACGCGGGCGATGCTATCGAACAAGATAGGCGAGCTGTACGCGGACAAGCTGGAGGAGTGGTGGAAAAAATTCGGGGCGAGCATGGAGGACAACGAGCTGACGGAAGCGGAGCGGAACTCGCTTCAGAACGAATACACTCGTTATGTGGACGAGGCGATGAAGCTGCGCGACCAGATTTTCGCCGCCACGGGCTACGGGGCGGGCGAGGAAGCGGCGGAGGCGGCGACGAGCGCGGGGCAGCGGGCGAAAGCGGGGGGCTTCGCGGCGATGACGCAGGATCAGGGGACGAAGCTGGAGGGGCTGTTCACGAGCGGTCTGGAGCACTGGTCGAGCATAGACGCCCGCCTGGAGAACGTGAGCGACAAGATGAACAGCGCGGAAGGGCACCTTGCCCGGATAGCGGAGCACACGGGCGCGAGCGCCGGTCATCTGAGCGAGATAAAGGAAGATATAAAGAAGATAGTACGAGACGGATTAAAGGTGAAGTGAGATGGAGAAGATACTGAGCGGTCTGGTGCTGATGAACGGCACGGACATCTGGGAGGAGTACGGCGTGTTTCTGGCGGAGGAGAAGCGCGGCGGTATGGACAACCTGACGGCGATACTGACTCCGAGCAAGGCGAAGGCGGACACGGCTGTGAACATCCGTGAGGAGCAGGGCGAGAAATACTCCCCGACGCTGACTCCCCGGAACGAGCCCCGGGACGTGACGCTGTGCTTCGCGCTGTACGCCAAGACGCGGGCGGGGTGGCTGAGGAGCTACCTCTCCTTCATCCGTTTCCTGAAGGAGGGCAAGGATGGCTGGATAGACATCCTCCTGCCTCAGCTGGAGCTGACGCTGCGCGTGAAATACTCGGACAGCCCGAAGTTCACGCCCCTGACGTACCTGTGGACGGAGGGTGTGCATGCGGGTCGTTTCAAGGTGAAATTCCGTGAGCCTGTTCCGATACTATAATGACATTCTAAGGACATTCGAATATGGTTCTATTCCTATACGACCGCAACGGCAAGAAGAGAGCCGACATCGCGGCTGACGACAGCTCGACGCAGGTGAAAGAGATTCAGGGGGACAACACGCTGACGCTCTCGTTCACGCACTACGCCCCTATCGCTTTGGACGTGAACGACTACACGGACTTCATGGGCGAGCGCTACTGGCTGACGGAGCGTTACAAGCCGGCCCAGAAGAGCGAGGGGGAGTGGAAATACGACCTGAAGCTGTACGGGATAGAGAGCCTGCTGAAGCGCTTCCTGGTGTTGGAGACGACGGACGGGGACGCGGAACCTGTATTCACGCTGACGGCTCCTGCTCGGGAGCATGTGGCGCTGATCGTGAAGTGTATCAACGCGGGGATGGGTTCGACGGACTGGAAGGTTGGCGAGGTGGCCGGCACGGATCTGATCGTGATCGATTACGAGGGAAAATACTGCGACGAGGCGCTGAAGGAGATTGCGGAAAAAGCGGGCGGCCGTGCGGAATGGTGGGTGGAGGGTCAGACGGTTAACGTTTGCCGGTGCGAGTATGGAGAGGAGGTTACTCTTGCCTACGGTAAAGGTCTGACGAGCCTGGAGCGTGAGATGGGTACGGGTAAGTTCTACACCCGGTTGTTCCCGATAGGGAGCAGCCGGAACATCGACCCGTCGCGATACGGTCACAGCCGGCTGATGCTTCCGGGCGGTCGGAAATACGTTGAAGTGGGCACTGAGGAATATGGCATTTATGATCTTTATGAGCGTGATGCTTTCAGCGGCATCTATCCCCGTCGCACGGGCACGGTGAGCAGTGTGCGGAGCGTGGAGGAGGAAGACGAGGATGGAAAATCTCTGACGATCTATTATTTCAAGGACAACGGTCTGGACTTCGACCCGAACGCGTATGAACTTGCCGGGGAAACGAAACGGGTGTCGTTCCAAGACGGGAACCTGGCGGGTCTCGGAACGGGGGATGATCACTCTTTCGAGGTGAACTACGACAGCGAGACGGGTGAGTTCGAAATCATCACGACCTGGCCTTACGATGACGGGACGCAGGTGCCCGGCGGCTCGCTGGTGCCGAAGGCGGGTGATCGCTATATTCTCTGGAACATACGTATGCCGGATGCGTATTACGCGCTGGCGGAAGCGGAACTACAGGCTGCTGTAGATGCTTACAACGCGGAGTACTGGCACGATATTTCGATCTATAAAGCTCCGACGGATGCTGTGTGGATAGCGGAGCACAAAATGGCGCTGCATGTGGGTCAGCGTGTCAGGCTGGAGAGTGAAAAATACTTTCCGGGAACGGGCTACCTGCAGAGCCGTATTACGAAGATGACGCGGAAGGTGAATCTTCCGAGCCAGATGGATCTGGAGATCAGCGACGGGCTGCATAGCGGCTCGCTGCAGCAGATGAATGACCGCTTTGTGGATCTGAAGAACTATACGCGTTCGACGGTTGCGGGAGTGATGCTGCCGGACATCATCAAGACGGGTGACGGTACGAGGCTTACAGATACGAATCTGCTGAGTGCGCTGCGTACCATCCGGGAGATAGCGCAGCGCAGTCTGTCTCGTCTTCATGACGACGAGGCGCAGGGTCTGATCAAGTTTCTCGCGGGACTGGAGACGGGCGTATACAAGGAAGGTTTGAGCGGGGCGCGGATAGACGAATGGGGGAACGCGGAACTGGGCGCACTGGTGACTCGGCTGAAGGCCATACTGGCGGGTCTGCAAGTGAACGGTGATTCGGAGTTCCGGGGCCGGTTGTCGAGCGAGGAGTTCGTGAGCGGCTTTGTCGGCGGGAAGGGCTGGGCGATTTTCGGCCGTGAGGTGCTGAACGCGCTGGGCGTGACGGAGAAGAAATATACGGGCGAGTTCGATGAGATTGTCGTGCGGGGCGCGCTGCGTGTGTTCACGATGGTTGTGAGCCAACTGCTTGGCGAGAACGACAACCGCATCTTCACGGGCATGATGGAGGTGGATCACTACGACCCGGCTACGGGGAGGGTCTATCTGAACACGCATGACGGCAAGCTGTACAATCCGTTCAGGGCGGATGACTACATCATGGTGGAGCAGTATAACGGGATGCCGTCGGGCGAGAATGACCATTACCTGACGAAGCACTACGAGCTGATGGTGACCGCTGCCGGCTGCGGTAGCCTGGAAGAGGGTGAGAACCGGCTCGACTGGGTGGAGTTCAGCCACTTCGTTTCGGCGGACGGCCGGGCCGCGGCGGATGTGATTGCCAAGGGGGACACGCTGACGCGTGTGGACAACGCGACGGACGCAGACCGCAAGGGCATCATCCAGATCATCACGGTGGGTTCGGCGACTCCTTATATGGACATTGTGTACGGAATGAAAACGGATCCGGCCGATTGTCTGAAAGGGCGGTTGGGGAACCTGCAGGGCATCCGTCATCCCCTGTTCGGGTGGCTGGAGGGCTTCGGGGAGCTTCTGACGAACCTGTACGCGGTGGGTGACATCCGCCTGCGTCGTACCGGGGAGAGCCTGGACGCGAAGATAGAGGCGCTGAAAGGGCTGTTCGCGACGCAGTACCAGCGTGTGACCTATGAGATGACGGAGGATGAGAACTACCTGAAAAACGCCACGTTCACGGAATCGCTGGCACACTGGGACTATGAGAACGAGGCGCGAATCATCACGGCGAACGGGGAGGCGCTGCTGATGAACGGCAGCACCTTGAACGCAACGGGGAAAACGGCGGTCATAGAGGAGTATGAGGGACGCAACATGCTTCACCTGAAGGAGAGCCGCATCGAGCAGCTGAACAAGGATATCAGGAAACCGGGGACGCATAAGGAATTTGTTCCGCCCGGCCCGACCAGCCTTTCGGGTGAATATGTGGAGGTGAAGGACCGGCTTTATCTGAGCCTGAAATTCCTGGCGAAGACTTCGGGAAGCCTGACCGTCGGCCTGCGGGGCGCCGGCAGCGAGGAGGATTCGCTTCCCCTGCTGCAGGTGGCGGTAGAGAGCTCGACGGACTGGCAGACGCTGCAGGCGAGCGGCACGTGGGACGGGGCGGGTGACTTCACGCTGGAATATACGGGTGAGATGTATGTGTCGCTGCTGTCGTTGACGGACAAGGCTCTGGATGATTTCAAGAAGGAGGTGTCTACGCGGATTGAACAGACGGACTCGAACATCCGGCTGCTCGGAACGAACGCCGACCACCTGAAAGGTACGGTGACGCAACTGGGGATAGACCTGGACGCGGCCAATGAGCGCCTTTCGGTGTACGCGGAGAAGACGGACACGCTGAACGGGACGGTGACTCAGCTTGGTGTCCGTCTGGACGCGGCGGAGTCGAAACTGTCGCTTTACGCGACCCGGACGGACGATTTGAGCGAAACGGTGACGCA
>CANQSM010000066.1 GCA_947626525.1 uncultured Phocaeicola sp.
GGCACCAAAACGGTGCTGTTCGATGTGAACGGGACGCCGGTGGCGAGCCACACCGTGGAGTATCCGCTGCATCAGCCACGGAACGGCTGGGCGGAGCAGGACCCCCACGACTGGTGGGATGCGGTGCAGAAGACCGTCCGGGCCGTTCTGAGCAAAGGCGGCGCCAAGCCGGAGGAGATCCGGGGCGTGGGGATTTCCGGCCAGATGCACGGGCTGGTGATGCTGGACGCCCAGGGCCACGTTCAACGCAACGCCATCCTGTGGTGCGACGGACGGACCCAGAAGCAGTGTAACGAGATCACCGAAGCGCTGGGGCAGAGGCTGATCGACATCACCGCCAATCCCGCGCTGCCCGGCTTTACCGCCGGAAAGATCCTGTGGGTGCGTGAAAACGAGCCGGCGGTCTATGAGAAGTGCCGCCACATCCTGCTTCCCAAGGACTACATCAGATACAAGCTCACCGGCGAGTTCGCCACCGAGGTGTCCGACGCCTCCGGCATGAACCTGCTGGATGTGCCGAACCGCCACTGGAGCGGCGAGGTCCTGTCCGCCCTGGACATCGACTCCGGCCTGCTGGGGCGGATGTATGAATCCTGCCAGGTGACAGGGGCGGTGACGCCGGCCGCCGCCGAGGCCACCGGGCTGGCGGCCGGCACCCCCGTGGTAGGCGGGGCGGGAGACAACGCTGCCGCCGCCATCGGAACCGGCGTGGTGGAGACCGGCAGGGCATTCACGACTCTGGGCACCTCCGGGGTCATTTTCGCCCACGCAGACCGGGTGACCATCGACCCCAGGGGCCGGGTCCATACCTTCTGCTCCGCCGTACCGGGGGCGTGGACGGTGATGAGCTGCACTCTGGCCGCCGGACTGTCCCTCCAGTGGTTCCGCAACCAGTTCTGCGGCGCCGAGCGGGAGCTGGCCGCCGCCCAGGGGCGGGACGTATACGAGCTGATGACCGACAGCGCGGCCCGCAGCCCCATCGGGGCCAACCGGCTCATCTATCTGCCCTACCTCATGGGGGAGCGGTCCCCGCTGCTGGACTCCGACGCGAGGGGCGCGTTCATTGGCCTTTCCAACATCCACACCAGAGGCGACATGATCCGGGCGGTGATGGAGGGGGTGGCCTACTCCCAGCGGCAGTGTCTTGACGTATTCCGTGAGATGGGGGTAGACGTGTCCGACATGGCCGCCTGCGGCGGCGGCGGGCGGAGCCCCTTCTGGCGGCAGATGCTGGCCGATCTGTACGGCTGTCCCGTGAAAACCATCGCCTCCGAGCAGGGCCCGGCGCTGGGCGCGGCCATCCTGGCGGGTGTGGGCGCGGGGATCTACTCTTCTGTGGCGGAGGGCTGTAAGGCGGCCGTCCACGCGGGAGAGATCCAGAAGCCCAAGGCGGAGAACTCGGCGGCATATGAGCCGTTTTACCAGATCTATCGGAACCTTTATCCCACGCTGCGGGACAGCTTTCACTCCCTGGCGGCGCTGTAAGGAGGGACACACTATGGATATCAAAACTGTTTTTGACCCCGCGTTCAAGCCCTATGGCAAGGTGCTGGAGGGTTACGACACCGCTTGCCTCGTGAACGCCATGAGGACCATCCCCCTGCCCAAGACCGGCACCGCCTATGAGCCGAGCATCCCTGTTCTGGAGGCCACCTGCCTCTATGGCCAGCTCCAGAACAACGCCTACGGCGGTATGCCCGTCCAAATCGGCATGTGCTGGGGCCGCAATACCAGGCTGAACTGCCTGGAATACCACCGGGACAGCGAGGTCAATGTTGGCGAGGGGGATTTCATCCTGCTGCTGGCCAGACAGGAGGAGATCGTAGACGGCGTGCTGGACACCTCCTGCGTCAAGGCCTTCCGAGTGCCCGCTGGCGTTCCGGTAGAGGTCTACTCCACCACCCTTCACTACGCGCCCTGTCATGTGAGCGAGTCCGAGGGGTTCCGGGTCGCCGTGGTCCTGCCCAGGGGCACCAACACCGCCGCCCCCGGCGCGAGGCCGGTCAATGAGGAGGACACCTGGCTCACCGCCAGGAACAAATGGCTGTTGGCCCATCCGGAGTCCGATGAAGGAAAGGGCGGCGCCCACATCGGGCTGAAGGGCGTCAATATTGACATTGCAAACGATATATGAGGAGGAAATGATCATGCTGACCAACATCCCTGAAATCAAACTGGGCATCATCGCCGTGAGCCGTGACTGCTTCGTCATCTCCCTGTCGGAGCGCAGAAGGGCCGCCATCGTGTCCGCCTGCGCCAAAAACGGCCTGGACTTGTACGAGTGCAAAACCACCGTGGAGAACGAGCTGGACATGCTGAAAGCTGTCGAGGAAGTCAAGTCCGCAGGATGCAACGCCCTGGTGGTGTTCCTGGGCAATTTCGGCCCCGAGACGCCGGAGACGCTGATCGCCAAAAGCTTCGACGGCCCGGTGATGTACGCCTCCGCCGCCGAAGGTGACGGCGACCTCATCAACGGCCGGGGCGACGCCTACTGCGGCATGCTGAACTGCTCCTACAATCTTGGCATGCGCCATCTCAAAGCCTACATCCCCGAGTACCCTGTTGGAACCGCCGAGGACATCGCCGGCATGATAGCTGATTTCGTCCCCATCGCCCGCGCCGTCATCGGCGTCAAAAGCCTCAAAATAATCACCTTCGGCCCCCGGCCCCAGGACTTCTTCGCCTGCAACGCCCCCATCAAGGGTCTATATGAGATCGGCGTAGAAATTGAGGAGAACTCCGAGCTGGATCTGCTGGTGAGCTACAAGGCCCACGCCGGGGATCCCCGCATCGCCGGCATCTGCGACGAGATGGCCGCCGAGATGGGGGAGGGGCGCTACTATCCTGAGCTCAGCGCCCGGATGGCCCAGTTCGAGCTGACACTGCTTGACTGGGCGGAGCAGCACAAGGGCTCCCGCAAATACGTGGCTTTCGCCGACAAGTGCTGGCCCGCCTTCCCGGAGGCCTTCGGGTTCGAGCCCTGCTATGTTAACTCACGCCTCGCCAGCCGTGGCATCCCGGTGGCCTGCGAGGTGGACATCTACGGCGCTCTGAGCGAGTACATCGGAATGTGCGTGTCCGGCGACACGGTGACTCTGCTGGACATCAACAACTCCGTCCCGGCCCGGATGTGGGCGGAGCAGATCAAGGGCAGGTTCGACTATCAACTCACCGACACCTTCATGGGCTTCCACTGCGGCAACACGCCGGCCTGCAAGCTGTGCGCCGACCGGGCAGTGAAGTACCAACTGATCCAGCACCGTCTGCTGGAGCCCAAGGATAGTGAGCCCGACTTCACAAGGGGAACCCTGGAGGGGGACATCGCGCCCAGCGACATCACCTTCTACCGGCTCCAGTGTGATTCCAACGGCGATCTCCGCTCCTACATCGCCCAAGGGGAGGTGCTGCCGGTGGCGACTCAGTCCTTCGGCGGCATCGGGGTGTTCGCTATCCCGGAGATGGGCCGCTTCTACCGCCATGTGCTGATCCAGAAGCGGTATCCCCACCACGGGGCCGTGGCCTTCGGCCACTACGGCAAGGCCCTGTTTGAGGTGTTCAAGTTCCTGGGCATCCAGGACATCGCGTACAACCAGCCCAAGAGCCTCCCCTACCCCACCGAGAATCCCTGGATGTGAGGCGGATGTGAAGCTTACGAAGGCGGTTTTTAGACATCGAGCCGGGGTCTACTACGGACAGGGAGGGAAAAACCAATGACATATGAGGAAAACATGGACCTGCAGCGCAAGGCCGTGAAGGTCCGGATGGGTATCATCGAGGGGACCCACGCGGCCAAGGCAGGGCATCCGGGAGGGAGTCTGTCGGCAGCGGATATGTTCACGTATCTGTATTTCAAGGAGCTGAACGTCGACCCGAAGGACCCGAAAAATCCCGACAGGGATAGATTTGTGCTTAGCAAGGGCCACACCGCGCCGGGACTTTACGCGGCGCTGGCGCTGAGGGGGTTCTTCTCTTGGGAGGACCTGAAGACACTGAGACAGATAGGCAGCCACCTTCAGGGGCACCCCAACATGAACCTGACGCCGGGCGTTGACATGTCCACGGGCTCGTTGGGCCAGGGCGTCAGCGCCGCCGCCGGCATGGCCCTGGCGGCGAAGCACATGGGCAATGAATGCAGAGTTTATACGCTCCTGGGTGACGGAGAGATAGAGGAGGGGCAGGTCTGGGAGGCCTTCATGCTGGCGGCGAATTATAAGCTGGACAATTTCGTCGCCATAATCGACAAGAACGGCCTCCAGATAGACGGCCCGACAGCCGAGGTCATGGACTCCGGGGATATAGCGGCGAAGCTGCGGGCCTTCGGGTTCGAGGTCGAGGAGATAAATGGCCACGATTTTGACGCTATCGAGGCGGCTTTCAATAAGGCGAAAGAGACGAAAGGCAAGCCCTTCGGGATAGTGATGCACACGGTGAAGGGCCTTGGCGTGAGCTACATGGAAAACTCCGTGGATTGGCACGGAAAAGCGCCAAACGACGCGGAGTACGAGACGGCCATGAACGAGCTCAACGCGAAATTAGCGAAATTGGAGGCGATGTGAGATGGCGGAAGTGAAAAAGATGGCGACCCGCGACGCCTACGGGCAGGCGCTGGCGGAGCTTGGCGAGGAGCATGAAAATTTAGTCGTCTTCGAGGCGGATCTTGCCGCCGCCACAAAGACCGGCGTTTTCAGAAAGAAATTCCCGGAGAGGCACTTTGAGTGCGGCATTGCCGAGGGGAACATGATGGCCGTGGCGGCGGGGGCCTCCACCATGGGGCTCGTGCCCTTCGCCAGCTCCTTTGCCATGTTCGCCGCGGGCCGGGCCTTCGAGCAGGTCCGCAACTCCATCGGCTATCCCCACATGAACGTGAAGATCGGCGCCACCCACGGCGGCATATCCGTGGGCGAGGACGGGGCCAGCCACCAGTGCTGTGAGGACTTCGCCCTCATGCGCTCCATACCCGGCATGGTGGTGCTTTGCCCCTCCGACGCGGTGGAGGCCAGAGCCGCCGTCAGGGCCGCCTACGAGTACGTGGGCCCGGTGTACCTCCGGTTCGGGAGATTGGCCATACCCGTATTCCACGACGAGGGCATGAGCTTTGAGATAGGAAAGGGCGAGACGCTCGCGGAGGGCGGCGACGTGGCGATCATAGCCACGGGCCTCATGGTCTACGAGGCCCTTCAGGCGGCGGAACAGCTCAAAGCCGGCGGCATAAACGCGCGGGTCATCAACATGTGCACCATAAAGCCGCTGGACACCGAGCTTGTGTTGAAGGCGGCCCGCGAGTGCGGCAAAATAGTCACCGCCGAGGAGCACAGCATAATCGGCGGCCTTGGCGAGGCCGTCTGCGCCGCCGTGGCCGAGAGCGGCATACCCTGCAAGGTGAAAAGGGTCGGCGTCAACGACGAGTTCGGCCACTCCGGCCCCGCCGTCCCGCTTTTAAAGCAATTCGGCCTCTCGGCGGAGAATATCGCGGAGAAGGCGAAGGTGCTCGTGAAATAACGCATTTCATTTAGAATTGCATATACTTCAATATACGAAAACCGGACGCCGTAAAAACGTCCGGTTTTTGGTGTATAAAGGCCCAAAAAATGGAGGCGTTTCAAGGTCTCCTTCATGAAGTCAAGAAGCTCCCGGGAGCCCTCGACTACCTGCTCTGTCTATAGAACATAAAAACGCCCCGCCCAGCTCCGGGCGGGGTCGATGTGAGCGCAAAATTTTCGGCGCGGCGGACCAGGCGAAGGCGATGCTGGCGGTGTGGCGGCTCAAGGTCGGCGCCGGCGCGGTGCGCACTGCCGCCCCTTATGTATTTAGTGAATACCCGATCCGCACAGGTTCGGCCCCAGTCATCTCCCGGCTCTTTTCGTCGGGCTGGGAGGTACCGATGTGGAAGGTGAAGCTTTTCCCGTCAATAACGCGCTCCCCCTCATCGTTCACCACGGTCAGGGCGCTTTGGGGGATGGGAATGGTGAGCTCCTGCGTCTCCCCCGCCCTCAGAAACACCCGTTGGAACGCGCATAGTGACGGGTTCCGGGGCGAAAAGTCCGAGTCCTCACATCGGACGTAGATTTGGACCACGTCGCCGGTGTCCCGCACGCCGCGGTTTTTCACAGTGACGCGGGCCGTCAGCGCCCCGGCGGCTTCCGCAAGCTCCGCATTTGTCACGACCACGTCGGAGTAAGTGAGGCCGAAGCCGAAGGGGTACTGGGCCGGGACCTCCATGTACCGGTACGTCCGGCGGGCCATGGAGTAGTCCTCGAAATCCGGCAGGTCGTCCAGAGCTTCATAGAAGGTCACCGGCAGCTTGCCGGAGGGGGACGCGTCACCGAACAGAAGCTTGGCGGCGGCCTTGCCGCCCTGAGCGCCGGGGTACCAGAGGTCCAAAATGGCGTCAAAATGCTCCCTCGCGAAGGAGAGGTCCACGTCGCTGCCAGCCATAAGGCACAGCACCGTTGGCTTGCCCGTTTTTGCCACCGCCTCCACGAGCTTTCGCTGGGATTCTGGCAGCTGGAGGTCCGTCTTGTCCCCGGAGGCGTAGCTGTTGGAGGCGTCGCCCTCCTCGCCCTCCAGCGTCCAGTCAAGGCCCAAGCAGAGGATCACCGCGTCGCTGGCCTCCGCCACGGCGGCGGCCTCGGCCAGCCGGTCGTCCGGGCGGCTCAGGGGCTCGTAGCGATCCTTGTAAAGGTGCGCACCCATGGCGGTGAGGACCCGGACGCCGCTGCCCTCCAGATAGTCCAAAATGCCCTCCTGCACCGTCCAGTAGCGGGAGGCGTAGCCGTTGTAGTTTCCGACTAAGGCGTCGCGGCTGTCGGCGTTGGGGCCGATGATCGCCAGGGTCTTGATTTTCTCCTTGTGTAGGGGCAAAAGCCCGTTGTTCTTCAAAAGTACCGCGCTCTCCAGCGCCGCTTTTTCCGCCAGGGCCAGGTGTTCCGGGGCCTCCACCACCGTGAGGGGGACACTGTCGTATTCGCTCCCGTCCATGAGCCCCAGAAGATAGCGCGTCGTGAAGAGCCGGACGGCGGCCTCGGTGACGGTGTCCTCGCTGACCAGTCCCTCCTCAACGGCTCTCAGGATGAAGTGGTAGGTGTCGCCGCAGTTGAGGTCGCACCCCCGATTGATCGCCAGCGCCGCCGCGTCCACCGCGTCGGTGCACACGCCGTGGCCAGTGAAGAAGTCCTTGATGGCCCAGCAGTCGGAGACAAAGTGGCCCTCAAAACCCCACTCGCCTCGCAGCTTCTCCTGCAAAACCGCGCTGGCGCAGGCCGGCTCACCGTTCACCCGGTTGTAGGCGCCCATCACCGCCTCCACCTTCGCCTCGCGCACCAGCGCCTCGAAGGCCGGCAGGTATGTCTCCGCCATGTCCTTTTTGGAGACGCGGGCGTCAAACCGGTGCCGCTCCCCCTCCGGGCCGGAGTGGACGGCGAAGTGCTTGGCGCAGGCGGCGGCCCGCATCGTCTCCCCTTCGCCCTGGAGGCCCTTCACAAAGGCCGCGCCGAGGACGGAGGTGAGGACCGGGTCCTCGCCGTACGTCTCGTGGCCACGCCCCCAGCGGGGGTCGCGGAAGATGTTCACGTTGGGGGACCAGAAGGTCAGGCCCTTGAAGATGTCCCGGTCCCCGTGGGCGCTCAGGGCGTTATACTTGGCCCGCGCCTCCAGGGAGATGACCTCCGCCTCGGCCCGCAGCAATTCCGGGTCGAACGCGGCGGCAAGACCGATGGCCTGCGGGAAAACCGTGGCCTTCCCCGCCCGCGCCACACCGTGGAGGGCCTCGCTCCACCAGTTGTAGGCCGGGATGCCCAGCCGCTCGATGGCCGGGGCGTCGTACCTCAGCTGCCCGGCCCGCTCCTCTAAGGTCATTTGGGCCACCAGGGCACGGGCTTTCTCTCGCGCTTGTGCTCTATTCATAAAAAAGTCCTCCGTTTACCAGATTCTATACTTCCCGCCCAGGGCTAAAAGGGCGAACATATAAAGGCAGTTGTCGTAATAGCGCCGATCCCCTCTCCGCAGGGGCGTGTCCCAAAAGTCCCGGACACACCGGAGGGCCGCGCCTTCGAGGGGACGCGGCGCGCAGAGGGCGCTCTCGGCCAGGGTGGCGGTGATGGCCACGGGATGGAGGGCGGCGCCGGGGAGGGCCGTCCCATCTACAGTATAGATCCCACGGGGATCCTCCGCAACCGTCTCCAGGAAAAATTTCCGTATCCTTTCTGTTATCTCCGTCTGCCATGTCTCCCCGCGAAGCTCTCCGAACCAGCTATAGTCCATGGCGATGTTGGCGGCGGTCCGGTAGGCGTCGGAGTAGTGCCAGTCGTGGCGGCCAAAGCGCTCCTGAAGGCGCGTCAGGGGCGAGCCGTCGAACTCCGCGTACTCCGCCGAGAGGCCCGTCACCGGGTGACAGGCCCGTTGGAGGTAGGCCCGGCTGGCCTCCGCCGCCTTTTTCCAGAAGGGACGATCCTTGTGGTCGGCGAGCAGCGCGAAGAGCTCGTAAAAGTGGGGCAGATGGTAGGACGGGTCGGTGAAATCCGCCTCCGGGATGAAGCGGATGAGGCCGTTTTCCCGGTCCCACATATTTCGCCCCGGACCGGAGTCCTCCTTGTGGAGGCACGTGCGCAGAATGGTCCTGGCCCAGATGGAGTAGTTGAGCTCCCCCTCCCCGTCACCCCAGCGGTGGGAGGCGAAAAAGAGGGCCATGGCGAAATATTCCTCCCCGTCCGGCGCGGGGCCGCGGGCGTTGGGGACACCCTTGGGACTTACGGACCAGGCAAAATAACCGCTGTTTTTCCCCTCGGTCATGTACATATGGCGAAGTGCCCACCGCCAGAGACGGTCAAATTCCTCTTTTTTGTCGAGCTGGACGCAGATCATCATGCCGTAGGACATCCCCTCGGTGCGAACGTCCAGGTTCCCGGTGTCCAGGATATAGGCCGTATCCCGGCCGGATCCAAAGTAAAACCTGTCGGGGCCGTAAAATATCTCGTGGAAGCACTCCTCCACGCGCCGATCCCGGAGAGCGGTGTCGATCCCGGCCTCCGCCAGGGCGTCTCTATAAAAAACAGGTTCCATAGCTTCACCTTTAAGAGAAGTCTGGCCGCCGCATGGAAATACGGCGGCCATGTATAGGGGAGAAAAGTGAGAGGAAATCATTCCTTGACGCTCCCGATGGTCATGCCGGTGACGAAGTAACGCTGGAGGAAGGGGTAGAGGCAGATGATCGGGAGCATGGTGACCACCGTGGCCGCGGCGCGGACGGTGACGGGAGTGACGGCCGCCGCGGCGCCGGGAGCGCCGGGGTTGGCGGTGCCGCCCGTCTGCATGACGGAGCTTAGAAGCTTCATGAGCTCGTACTGGAGAGTGGTGTACTCAGGGCTCATGCGGTTATATAGCATCGCGTCGAACCAGGAGTTCCACTGGCCCACGGCCACGAAGAGGGCGACGGTGGCATAGACGGGCTTGCAAAGGGGCGAGATGATGCTGACGAAGATCCGGAAGTCCCCCGCGCCGTCGATCTTGGCCGATTCCTCCAGCGCCCCCGGCAGGCCCTCCATGTAGGTGCGCATGACCATCATGTTGAAGGCGCTGATCATGCCGGGGATCACGTAGACCCAGAAGGAGCCGGTAAGCCCCAGGTTCCGGTAGAGGATGAGAGTGGGGATCATACCGCCGCCCACGTACATGGTGACGACCCAGAAAAGGGACAGCTGCGAGCGGAACAAAAACTGCTTGCGACTTACAACGTAGGCCAAGAGGGCGTTGGTAACGAGGGCCAGCACCGTGCCGATGACGGTGCGCAGGACGCTGATATAGGCGCCGGTGATAATGTTCTGTTGGCTGAAGACCGTCTTGTAGTTTTGCAGGGTGAAGATCCTGGGCCAGAGGTGGATGCCGCCCCGGACGGCGTCGATGCCGTCATTGAAGCTGACGGCCACGGTGTTCAGCACCGGGTAGAGAGTGATGACGCAAAAGGCCGCGAGGAAAATGGTGTTGCAGACGGTGAAAAGCTTGTCCGCGAAGCTGCGCTTCATTTTCGATTTTTTCTTATCCATCCCTGCGCCTCCTCAGAACAGCTTATCCTCGCCGGTCTTCTTGGCGATCTGGTTGGCGGCGACGATGAGGATAATGGCCACCACGCTCTTGAAGATACCGGCGGCGGTACCCAGGGAGTAGTCGTTCTGACCGACGCCCCAGGTCAGCGTGTAGATGTCGATGGTGTCCGCCACGCTCTTGACGAGGCCATTGCCCAGGAGGTACTGGACCTCAAAGCCGGCGTTCAGGACGTTGCCCACGTTCATGATGAGCAGGATGATGATGGTGGGCTTGATGCCGGGGAGGGTGATGTTCTTGATTTTCGCCCAGCGGCCCGCGCCGTCGATGGTGGCGGCCTCGTAGAGGCTGGGATCGATTGAGGTGATGGCCGCCAGATACACGATGGCGTTCCAGCCCGTCTCCTTCCAGACGTTGGCGAAAGCCACGATGGGCCAGAAATAGCCTTTATGGGCGAAGAAGTTGATGGGCCCGTCGATAATGCCGATCTTTACCAGCAACTCATTGATGATGCCGGAAGAGGAAAGGGCGTCGTGGAGGATGCCCGTGACGATGATCCAGCTCAAAAAATGGGGCAGATAGGAGACGGTCTGGACAAGTTTTTTCCCGGCCATGAGCCGGACCTCGTTCAGGAGGATAGCGAAGACGATGGCCATAACAAAGGTACAAACCAGGTTCAAAACGCCCATGGCCAGGGTGTTGCGGATGACCTGCAGGAAGGTGGCGTCGGAGAACAGGAACTTGAATTTTTCCAGTCCCACGAACTTGGAGCCGAAGAAGCCGTCCTTGGACTTGAAGTCCTGGAAGGCCATGATCCACCCGCCCAGAGGCAGATAGTAGAAAATGATGCCGTAGATGACGAAGCAGACGGTGCAGATCATCAGGAATTTTTGCCGTTTGATCTCTCTCCAGGAGATACGTTTGGATTTCACATTCTGACCTCCTTTTTTATTACTCGTTCCGGACGGGGTGGTCCCGCCCGGAACGGCGGGTGTGTCAGCCGGCGCGGCGGTTGAGCTCTTCCTGCATCTCCGCAAGGAACGCGCCGGGGTTCACGGCGCTGTACGCGCTCATGTAGTCGCCCCACTCCTTTTCAAAGTCGGAGGCCATGACCACTCTGGGCAGCCATTCGTGCTTGACCTCGCCCATCTTCGTCCAGGCCACGCCGCCCGGGGTCCCGGTGGTCATGGCGTTGGAGAAGGAGTACATGGGGAACCAGGGGGCGTTGTGCTCCACCACGGAGCCGATCATGTCGGGGTAATTCTCCGCGCCGTAGGCCTCAAAGCACTTGACCAGGGGCTCGGCCAGACCCTCAAAGAACTCGGAGGTCTGCTCCGCCGGCTGCATGGCGTTGATCCCGTCCCGGCTGGTGCCCAAGTACTGGGGCATGTAGGAGTAGTTGCAGAAATGGCTGGCCTGATAGGACTTGTCAGCGGCCTTCGTGCGCATCTCCTCGGTGCGGTAATAAAGGCCGTTCTCGTCCACCAGGTAGTCAACGCCCTCGATGCCCCAGAAGCGCAGGTCGTGGATCTCCTGGTCCAGAAGGTCGTTGAGGAACTTGAAGGCGGCGTCGGGGTCCGGGCAGCTGGTGGTGACGGCCACGCCGCTGGAGTTGTTGAGGGTGTCGTCATAGGTGTGCCAGCGATTGTCCATGCCCTCGTCGATGGTGAGTCCCAGAGGCACGTAGTTGCAGCCCTGCTTGTCGAGGCCCTGCTGCTTGAACACATCGTTGATGGTGTAGGCGAAGTTCCACCACTGGTCGCACATGCCCAGGACACGGCCGGTGGACAGCTTGGCTATGTACTCGTCGTAGGTCTGGGTGGCAAACTCGATGTCGATGTTGCCGGCCTTATATTCCTCGTTGAGCTTCTGGAAGTAGCGCTTGGCGGTGGGGGTGGTGTTGTAGTCCACGATGGTGGGCGTGCCGGAGGAGGTGTCCACGATGACGGAGCCGTCGTTGGGGTAGCCGTCCAGGAACTCAGGTGCATTCTCAAGGCAGAAGTAACGCCAGTCCTCGCAGAGCATGGTGTAGGGGATGACCGTCATGCCGTCGCCCATGGTGGGGTTGGCCTCGGCATAGCGGGTGAGCACGTCGAAATACTGATCCAGGGTGTGGATCTCAGGGTAACCGGCCCACTCCAGGACGCGGGCCTGGATCCAGAAGGCCTCGTCGTTGTGGGTGGTGGCGCGGCTCTCGCCGTAGGTGTTCTGGAACACATTGGCCCAATAGATGTGGCCGTCCTCCTGGCGGAAGGAATTCCACTCCGCGTCGGAGTACATCTCCTTGAGGTTGGGATACTTCTCCAGATACTCGTCCCAGGGGACAAGGATCCCCTCGTCGTAGAGGGCCATCATGCCGTCGCCGCCGTCGATGAAGTCGGGGTAATCCTGGCTTGCGATGATGGAGCCCACGGCCTCGGAGGCGGACTGGCCGGTGAGCCACGTCTCCTTGACCTTCGCGCCGGTCTTCTCGGCGATGAGGTTCATGATCTCATTGTCGTCGTTGATCTCGGAGCCCGGCATGGCGATGAACATGGTGAACTCGTAGATGCCGTCCTCGTTTCTCCCGTCACCCTTGCCACAGCCGGCGAGCCCCAGGGCCATGACCAGCGCCAGCAAAGCGGCGAGAACACACGTTAGCTTTCTCGTTTTCATATGCTGCCTCCTATAATCCAAAATTCGTCCCTCCCATGGGACGCGGCGGCGCTTTGCCGCGCTTTGAAAAAATTATAGTCGTTCACAATTTCTTAAACAACCGGGAAATTCTATAAAATACACCGATATTTTCTACGACCTGCCGAAGATTTGCCCCCTTTCCGCAAAAAAACTGTGGAGGATAACAACGCCCCCCGCCACAGGTTGGCAGGGGGCAATTTCTATTCAACAGTGAGACAAAAGGGGATGGCGGGGATCCCGGCGCTGTTGTAGAGGTTCACGAGGAACCACTCCGTCCCGGCGTGACGGACGGTCACGGGACCCGACTCCCGCCGGAGCGTCAGGGTGAGGCGATCTCCCCGCGCCGCGGCCTCGAAGTCCACCCTTCCGGCGGCGTCCGTCGCCTCCGTGGCCCGGAGGGCGCCGCCGCGAATTTCCAGGCCCGTCCCCGAATTTTTGAACGCGATCTCGATCCTCCTGCCCTCCCGGAGCGTCTGTGCGGGGAAGGGCGGGTCGCAGAGGACGGCTTTCCCGTAGACATGCCTTAGCGCCAAGGCGGCGAGGCGCTCTCCCACCACCCGTTTGTCCTTGGGGTGTATGTCGAACCGCTCCCCGGCATCGGATATGGAGCACAGGTACGCATCCGGGTCCGCCTCCACCGCCAGGCGCTGACATTCGCGGATCTTGGAAAACCCGTTATTGCGAAAGCCGAACCAGGACTCCCAACCGGGGAGTTGCACAATGAGGAAGGGCAGGCGTCTATCCCAAAGCCTTCGCCAGTCCGCCATGAGGGCAGCCAGCATATCCCGGTAGAGCCGTCCCCGGCTCCCGTTGTCATCGGACTCCCCCTGATACCAGAGGACGCCCCGGACAGGGAAGGGCGCGATGGCCTTTACCATGCGCTCATAGAGCACACCGGGCCTATTTTGCGGCAGGGGCAGGGCACTGATCCCCGGCTCCAGGGGCGTCTGGGCGGCCAAAAATGCCTCGATCTCCTCTCTCACGGGGGTACGGGGCAGCATAAACTCGTTGAAGGGGCTGTGGAAGGGGTCCCCCGTGGCGTTATCCGGCTTTCGCGCCATGGCTCGGGCATACGCCTCCGGGTCCATGCCGCGAAATGCCTCGGCGTCGGCCTCCAGCCACGCGTGCCCCGCCCGCTCCACACTCTCCTGACTCATCCAGGCGCAGGAGGGCGTGCCGCCCCAGTTACACCCCACGATCCCCACGGGAATGCCAAGCGCCTCTGCCAGGGACTTTTGAAAATAATACCCCACGGCAGAGAAGTAGTCCCGCTCCTCCCCCACCGCCCTGCGCCAGACGCCCACGCGGGTGTAGTCAAAGTCCCGCTCCTGTCCCTCGTAGGCGAGCTTCGGCACGTCGAAAAAGCGCAGGTCCGGGTAGTCCCTCGTCTCCCCAGCGCGGTGCTTTTCGTATCGGAGCCAAAATTCCATGTTGGACTGGCCTCCGGCGATCCACACCTCCCCCACGGCTATGCCGGTGAGGGTGAGGGTCTGACCGCCGGATCGGACGGTGAGAATGAGGTCCCTCCCGGCGTCTCTGGGGGGCAGGGTCGCCCGCCAATTCCCCAGACTGTCGGTCCCCGCCACGCACGTCCTTCCGTCCAGGGTCACCTCCACCGGAGCTTCCGGCTCGGCGGTCCCCCAGAGGACAAGGGGAGCCAGACGCTGAAGGACCATGCCTGACTGAAAAATTTCTGCTAAATTCAGCATAACGCGGCTCCTTTCAGGAGATTTTACGGTCTGCTCTTTCGAAATCGGGAGGGCGTGCAGCCTTTGATCTCGATAAATTTTGTAATAAAGTAGTTGACGTCGTGGTAGCCGACTTCCTCGGCGATGTCGCCCACCTTTTTGTCCGTGTGCAAAAGGAGCTTTGCGGCCTCATTCACCCGGTGAAGGGCCAGGTAGTTTTTAAAGGACTGCCCGTAGGCCTTGCGGAAGACTTGGCCCAGGTAGGAGCTGTTGATATAGTATTTTCGCCCCAGGTCCTGGAGGGTCAGGTTCTCCGCGTAGTTCTCCCGAATTTCCCGCTCGATGTCCCGGAGGATGCCGGAGGGCTCGCTGTGCTGGAGCTGCGTGAGGTAATCGGCGTATTCGCAGGCGAACCGGGCCAAATGGCGGCTGCTGCCCCGGAGAAAGCCTTGCTCCACGGAGCTTGCGCTTATAAGGTGCAAAATCTCCTCCTGGTCGGCCTCGCTGTCGAGGCTTGAGGCCAGATGGACCAGCTTGAATAAAAGGTAGTTGAAGTTTACGTTGATGCCCCGGCGCTTCATGCCCCGGGATTGCATCTGGGCAAAGAGGTCCTGGACCCGCTCCTCGATAAGTCTGTGCTCCCCCCGCTCGATGGCCTCGATGAGAGCGTCCAGCTCGCGGCGGAGAAGCACCGTCCGTCCCTCCTCCGGCGGCTCTTGGAGCTCGTGCTCGTACCAGTAGACGGGCTTTTGGCTGCGAAAGGCCATCAAATTCCGCATAGTCCCCACGGATTCATAGGACTGGGCGATATCGGCGATGTCCGCGACCCGGCGGCCCACGATGAAGCGCAGCTCCCGCTGCACCGATACGCCAAGCTGCCGGTGGAGCTGTTGGATGAAAAGGGCCTCGGTGACGCCCCGCTCCTCCGCCATGTAGCCGCAGTACACAAATCCCATGGCGTAGCTCCGGCGAGCATGGGAGAGCTCCAGCACACAGTGGCCGGCGTCCTCCTGCAAAAGCTGACGGCAGTTGGTATAGATCTGGCTGCGCAGAAGGGCCATGTCCGTCTCGTCCCCGTCCTCGCCGGCCTCGGCGGCCAGCTCGATCTCGATGTACCGCACCCCCGGCGTAAGGCGCATGTGGGAGCGCACGTACTCCAGGTCCTCCGCCGTCCCCATCCCGTATAAAAGGGCGATGAGCCGCCGGGTCAGGTACTCCTGCTCGTATCTCTGCCCCATCCGGGCGTCCCGGGAGGCGCTGCTGGACCTGCGGAGGATGGCCAGGAGGTCGTCGCGCTCAATGGGCTTCAGAAGGTAGTCCATGCATCCGTAGCGCAACGCCTGCTGGGCGAAGGCGAACTCCCCGTAGCCGGAGAGGATCACGAAGCTGGCGTCGGAGATCTTCTCCCGCTTTACTGTCTCCAGAAGCTCCAGCCCCGTCATCACGGGCATCATCACGTCCGCGATCACCAGGTCCACGTGGTTTTTCCGGAGATACTCCAGAGCCTCCTTGCCGTTTTGGCAGACGGCGGCGATCTCATAGCCCTCCTCCTGCCAGTTTATCAGGACCTCCAGGCCCTGGGCAATAAAGACCTCGTCGTCCACAAGCAGAACCTTCAGCATATCACTCAGCCCTTTCTATCCTGCAAAGCGGTATTTTTATGGCGAATACAGTGCCCACGCCTTTTTCGCTCTCCACCGCGAAATCCACGTGGCCGTCGGTCATCATCCGAATACGCAGGCACGCGTTGACCACGCCCACCCGGCCCTTTCCCCGGAGCATATCGATGCTGGCGCCGCGCATCCGCCCCTCCAGCGCCCGGGCCTCGTCCTCCTCCATGCCGCCGCCGGTGTCCTCCACCTCGATGCATAGCTCCTCCGCCTCAACGCCCACGCGGACAAAGATCCAGCCGGGGCTCGTCTTGCTCTCGATCCCGTGGACGCAGGCGTTCTCCACAAAGGTGGTGATGGTCAGCTTCGGCACTAAAAAGTCCTGACATTCCGGGTCCGCGTCCACACGGTAGCTGAGCCGGTCCCCGAAGCGGTACTTCTGGAGCGCCAGGTACGCCTCTACGAACTCCAGCTCCCGCCGGACGGTGTTGGTGTCGCTGGACCAATCCACGTTCTGGCGCTCCATGATGGCCAACTTCTCCACCATATCCGCCGTCTCCCGCTCGTCCTTCAAAATGCTGTGCATACGGATGCTCTCCAAGGCGTTGAAGAGGAAGTGTGGATTTATCTGGCTCTGGAGGGCCAGGAGCTCCGCACTCTTGCGGGCGATGTCCATCTCCTGCTCCCTCAGGCGGTTGCGGTAGACCTGGTCGATGAGGCCGTTCATCCTCACGGCCATGCGGTTATAGTTGTCCATAAGCCCGCCGATCTCGTCCCTGCCGTTGTCGCCGGGGATGGTGATGAGCTCCTCGCTGTCCACCTGGTTGAAGACATCCCCCAGCCGGAATATCCGTGAGTTAATGGAGCGCTCAATGAGATTCATGATGAGCAGCGGTGCCAGGATATTAAAAAGGAGCAGAAGCGTGATGGTGACAGCGTTGTCCCGCAAAAAGCCCAGGACGCTGTTGGTCCGCCGCAGTACACGGACGGTCAGCGTCTCGCCGTAGAGCTCAAATTTCTCCTCCAACGCCACATCCTTTTGCCTTGTGAAGGACGGATACATGTCCCCTTGGTTGTTGGGCCCCTCGCTTGAGAGAATGACCTTTTCCCCGCAGCAGATATACACGGGGAAATCGTAATTCATATTGATGGTGTCCGCCACCAGGGAGCTGTAGTTGAGGTCGACCTTTACGAACATCTCCGTTTTGCCGTTCCAAGAGAACTGACCAAGGTTGCGCAAAATGGAGATACTCCGCCCGTCGGAGGGGGTGTCATAGAGGATAAGCTGGGTATCCAGGGAGCTCTGGGAGTAGCGCCGGAACCATCCCTCGCCCTGAACCTCCGACACCCGGAGAAAGCCGCCGCCGTTGACAATGCCCTCGTTGTCCGCGTAGATGGTAACGACGCTGTTGTCGATGTGGGCAATGCCCTTCAGCACCGACTGGCCCGTGATCTTTTGATAGGCGGCATAGTATTCCTCCGGGCTTTCATAGGTCTCGGCCAAAAATTCCCGCACGGAGCCGTCAAGGTATATGGTCCTTGCAATCACCACCGGGGTCTCCGTGAAATTCGTGACATTATACTGCACGGCACTGGCCACATCCGCCATTTGACGGCGCTGCTCCGACCTTTCCGCTCTGATGAGGCTCAGAAGGATCACCGCGTCCGTCAGAATGATGGGCACAATAACACAGAAATAATAGAGATACCTGAGCTTTTTACGAAGGCTTAGATCGTTGAGCGCCCTCCCCAGGCGCTCCGCCAGTCTTCTCCAGCCCTGCCGCAGTCTCTTCACCGCTCCGCCTCCCTGACCTATAATTTCCCGTGGAAAGTCCTGCAATTTGTCCCTTGCATTAAAGCGCCTTTGTAAAGTATCTTGTAGGTGTATAAAAATCATCCTGTATCATGTAAGATAATATAATATGATTAATCCCGTGTCAACACATTTTTTCGACAAAGTGACGAAAACAGGGGGTGAATTTTGTGCGTGGTTTGTTCAGCGTTGACAGTCCTTTGATGCGGTTTTTGAGCAAGCTGGCGGACCTGATGATTCTGAACATCCTCTTTCTTGTGACCAGCGTCCCCCTTGTCACCATCGGCGCGTCGCTGACCGCCCTCAACTACGTGACCTTTCGGATGGTCATGGGCACGGAGGGACAGGTCGCCAGGGACTATTTTCGCTCCTTCCGGCAAAATTTCCGCCAGGCTACGGCCATTTGGGTCGTGCTTTTGCTCTTCGCCTTCGTTTTGCAGTACGACGTGCGCCTCACTTGGGGCGCGGCCGGGACGATGAACGCCGTGGTTTTGAGTGTCGGCCTTGTGGGGTGTGTGGCGCTTGTGATGGAGCTTTTGTACGTGTTCCCGGTCCTGGCCAAGTTTGACAACACCGTCCGCGGGACCATGAAAAATGCCCTGGGCTTGGCGCTCCGGCATCCGGGCCGGACGATTTCCATGTTCATGCCGCCATTCGCCCTGGGGCTTTTGACATTCTACACCGTGACGACCATGCGCTGGGGGATCCTGGCGTGGGTGGCCATCGGTTTTTCCGGGGTCGCGTACTGCAACGCCTTCCCCATGAAAAAGACCTTTGAGGAGCTGGTAGGCCCCATGACCGCCGCCGTGGTGGAGGACGAGGACGAGGCTGGGGACGAGTGAGCTTGGATTTCAGGGCGCGTGCCCGAAAATATAGGGCCCGTCGGCTACTCCATTTTCATAGCCGCCGGAGTCACAAAAAAGGAGGTCAAAAAACCCGGCGTTCCGGGTGCGGCAGTGTGGAGACCTGTCGTAAAAGCGCCATGGCTGAAAGACGCCGTGGCGTGAGGCACATCTGGGGAGCCACTTGTGTCAGGACGCGAGCAAATGTCAGAAGTCGTATTGAAAGGTTTGAAGAAGGTCTATGATGGCGGTGTCACCGCAGTCCATGATGTGAACCTTCACATCGCGGACAAGGAGTTCATCGTTCTCGTCGGCCCCTCCGGCTGCGGAAAATCCACCACTCTTCGTATGGTGGCAGGCCTTGAGGAGATCAGCGACGGCGAGCTCTACATAGACGGCAGGCTCTGCAACAACGTGGAGCCAAAGGACAGGGACATAGCGATGGTCTTCCAGTCCTACGCCCTGTATCCGCACATGTCCGTCTATGACAACATGGCCTTCGCCCTGAAACTCAAAAAGACCCCCAAGGCGGAGATCGACAAGAAGGTCCGTGAGGTCGCCCAGATCCTGGACATCACCCAGTACCTTGAGCGTAAGCCCAAGGCCCTGTCCGGCGGTCAGAGACAGCGTGTGGCCATTGGCCGCGCCATGGTCCGTGACCCCAAGGTGTTCCTGATGGATGAGCCCCTCTCCAACCTGGACGCAAAGCTTCGTAACCAGATGCGTGCCGAGATCATCAAGCTCCGCTCCCGCATCAACACCACCTTCATGTACGTGACCCACGACCAGACCGAGGCCATGACCCTGGGCGACAGGATCGTCATCATGAAGGATGGCTTTGTGAACCAGATTGGCACACCCACCGAGGTTTTCGACAAGCCTGTAAACCTCTTTGTGGCCGGCTTCATCGGGATGCCCGTGATGAACTTCTTCGATAACTGCAAGTTGCTTTTGGAGAACGGCAAATATTACGCCCAGATCCGCAACGCCAAGTTCGAGCTTGATCCCTTCCAGCAGAAGGCCCTGAAGCAGAATAACCAGCAGCCTTGCGACATTATAGCCGGTATTCGCCCCCAACACATCACAGTTGGCGAGGGCGAGCTCACCGCGACCATCGAGGTCAACGAGATGTTGGGCTCGGAAGTCAACCTCCACGCCCGCAGCGAGCAGGACGAGGTCGTCATGGTGATCCCCACCGTGGACCTTAAAGTGGATGTCTCCGCTGGCAGCAAGGTCAATTTCACCGCTCAGCCGAAGCTCATTCAGCTCTTCGATAAAGAGACAGGCAACAACCTTGTGTGGTACGATAAACAGAGCGCCGACGCCTGCGCGCCTGTGTGCAAGGAATATAAGTTCTGATCGTTCCAAACTTCTTCAATTTTACCTCCCTTATGCGTATGTCCGACATTTCAAATGTCGGACATATTGCTTTTGTCCCGCGAACATCGCCGTAACGGATCGGCAATGGGCTTTATATTTGTTAATTTTTCTGTTTAGTATTATTTTCAGTGCGATTGCAGGAACAAACGCTCGTCCCCGATACTGCT
>CANQSM010000067.1 GCA_947626525.1 uncultured Phocaeicola sp.
GTAACATGTAAATCCACTACCAACGGACGTACAAAAACTTGTTGTTGGGGTTCAATCATACGGCTTTGGGATTGTCTATATTCACCCTTAGACTGTGCAGCCGCATTTTGTGACAATCCGAAGAGGACAGCCGCAAAAGCAAAGAAAAAAGAAATCTTTTTCATTAGAAACAGAAATGCCCGCAATTCCCCAGACGGATTTTAGCAAAAGAAGAGACGTGGGAACTGTTTTAATTTCTTATCTGTACAGAGGTATCGCCAAACACCCACCAATCAAATAATAATAGACAGCCCACGCCTTTACAGATATACTCTCCCCTCTATGGGGCAATGTATATACCAAAGAGGTGAGCGTTTTGTTGTCTATTACTCCTGAATGGTTTTGAAAAGTGGCGATTTTCGAAACAAGAATAATATTACTAAAAAAACGCTCTTCTATATATTGTGTACCTTACCCATTCTTTTTACAAAAAATGGATAAGACCTCGCAAAGAAAAAGATTTTTTGAATAACCAGCAAATTTTAATGCCGCTTTTTATTTTTTCGACTACATATTTTCAGTCCCCGGCATGTGTTCACACCAGAAAAAGCGCATCCGGATAGGTAACATCCACAAGAAACAGCGCATTGCCCGGTACGGAACTCCCCGCCTTACAACGGTCTTTCTGTTCTATCACCCTGCAAAAGTCCTCAAGCGATAGTTTGCCACGTCCCACATCCAGCAAGGTGCCGACAATGGCGCGCACCATATTCCTCAGGAAACGATTGGCCTGTATGGTAAATACCCATTCATCCTCTTCCGCCTGTGTCCATACAGCCTGCATAATGCGGCAATTGTTCGTCCTGACATCCGTATGAAGCTTACTGAAACTGGTGAAATCGGTATAGTTGAGAAGCAGGCGCGCCGCTTCATTCATCTTCTCCACATCCGGAGCCTGCCCCATCAGCCGGCAAACATAGTTACGGCGAAAAGGTTTCTTAGCCGTAGTGACATAATATTTATAAGTACGCGAGGTGGCATCAAAACGCGCGTGTGCCTCCGCCTTTACCGGAACCACTTTATATACGGATATATCGGAAGGCAACAACCGGTTCAGCTTATCCGTCAACCCCTGAAGACAAAGAGGCTCATCATAATCAAAATGAGCCACCGTCAACGAAGCATGCACACCCGCATCCGTCCGTCCGGCACCCGTCACTTCTATCTCCCGGCGAAGACAGGTGGAAAGCGCCTTCATTAAAGTACCCTGCACGCTCACTCCGTTGGGCTGCACCTGCCAGCCGTGGTAGTTAGTTCCGTCGTAAGCCAAATAAATAAAATATCGCCGCACTTTTAAACTTTTCTATATTTCACTTGCAAAGGTAAGTATCTTTTCCTTATTTTACAGGCGTATGCCACATTTAATAATCATATTACCTCCGAACGCGCTCTTTCTGAGAAACATCCTATTCGCACCGGATAAATTTACTTTTTCGGACGAGCAGTAATATGAAAGCACCCTTGTTTCAATTCATATTTCACATAACAAGCTTCCGACTTGCGTAAATCACGGAGCACTTCCGAAAGTACCAGCTTCAATGTATCGGAACTGACATCCTGCGTGGGACGTCCATCCGGATCTTCCACTTTACAAAAACGTTTGTAGCTGACATCAAATGTGGTACCATAAAAATGGGCTGAATTTTGCGAAGCATTACCGTTACGCCGGCGCAAGCGTTTTACGTCCTCCTTTGTCCGTAACACAGAGGTCACCACTATTTTATTAGGATTAAGCCCTTTATTGGCCAATGAGTCCAAAAAGTTTTGCCCGATGGAAGTCAGCAGACTATGCGCCTGTGGCACCAAGTAAGGAATGGAATGAGTCAACGAATCCACATCAAACACATCACACGAATCCACCTTTTCCAGCCTTCCCGCCATACGGCCAGCCTCTTCCCTCGAAGAAACAGGCCGGATACCTATCTGTTTGGCCGCTCCGAGATGCTTGTCATTCAAGTCCGGAAAACTCCGTTTGTAGCTGATTACTCCCTTTATATTACGAGGCTCATTCAGTTTCATCGACATATCTTTCTTCTTACATCCGGAAGTAAGAAAAGCCGCACCCGCCAACAGAAGAAAAACGATGCATGCATATCTATTTGTGTACATTTCAATCATCTTTTAGCATCATATCGGTACAAAGATAAAGCAAACCAGAAGAAAAACGATGCATGCATATCTATTTGTGTACATTTCAATCATCTTTTAGCATCATATCGGTACAAAGATAAAGCAAACCATCGGAATTCTGAAAAATTACTTTTAAAAAGTAAAAGCAGGAAACAAAAAATGAAGCAGGAAAAGACGAAATTAGCATTTAAATAGGGAAACAATTCAAAACGAATAACTAAATTTGCAACCGGATAATGGAACAAGCCACACAACAAAGAATATTGAATGATAGAAAAACATATTGTCTTAGAAGATATTGATCCAGTCATTTTTTATGGCGTCAACAACGCCAACATCCAAATGATAAAGGCATTGTATCCCAAATTACGGATTGTCGCACGGGGCAATGCCATCAAGGTAATGGGAGACGAAGAGGAAATGTGCGCATTCGAGGGAAGCATACTGGCTTTGGAAAAGCATTGCGCACAATACAATTCACTGAAAGAGGAAGTCATTCTGGACATAGTGAAAGGAAAAACGCCTCAGGTGGAAAAAACAGGTGATGTCATCGTATACAGTGTGACCGGCAAACCGATTACTCCTCGCAGCGCCAACCAGCTCAAATTGGTACAGGAATACGAAAAGAACGATATGCTGATTGCGACAGGGCCTGCCGGTTCGGGAAAAACATATACGGCGATCGCCTTGGCAGTACGCTCGCTTAAAAATAAAGAAATAAAAAAGATCATACTGAGCCGTCCCGCCGTAGAAGCCGGTGAAAAGCTGGGTTTCCTGCCAGGCGACATGAAAGACAAAACAGATCCGTATTTACAGCCCCTGTATGACGCGTTGCAGGATATGATTCCTGCCGCCAAGTTAAAAGAGTATATGGAACTGAACGTCATACAGATTGCTCCACTGGCTTTCATGCGTGGACGCACTCTGAACGATGCGGTGGTGATTCTGGACGAGGCGCAAAATACGACCACCCAACAAATCAAAATGTTCCTGACCCGTATGGGCACCAACACCAAGATGATTGTAACGGGAGATATGACGCAGATAGACTTACCGGCCTCACAGACTTCCGGCCTGGTACAGGCTCTAAAGATTCTAAAAGGAGTAAAGGGTATCAGCTTTATCGAAATGAACAAAAGGGATATCGTGCGCCACAAACTGGTGACCCGCATTGTGGAAGCATACGAAAAATATGATGAAAAGCTTCATACAACGGCCAAAGAAAGAAAAACGACCGACACGGCTTCAAAAAAAGACAAATAGTTAAACTACATAATTATGAAAGCTTTAGTAAGAACAGATTTTAATTTTCCGGGGCAAAAGAGTGTGTACCATGGAAAAGTACGCGATGTGTACAACATCAATGATGAAAAATTAGTGATGGTTGCAACAGACCGTATCTCGGCTTTCGATGTTGTATTGCCGAAAGGAATACCTTACAAAGGACAAATGCTGAACCAAATCGCAGCCAAATTCCTAGACGCAACCACTGACATCTGTCCGAACTGGAAAATGGCGATTCCTGACCCCATGGTCACGGTAGGAGTGATGTGCAAGGGATTTCCCGTAGAGATGATTGTACGAGGTTACCTCTGCGGCAGCGCATGGCGCGCCTACAAAAACGGAGTACGTGAAATCTGCGGCGTAAGACTTCCGGAAGGCATGAGAGAAAACGAACGCTTTCCCGAACCGATCATCACTCCTACGACCAAAGCCGAAATGGGCTTGCATGACGAGGATATTTCGAAAGAAGAAATCCTGAAAAAGGGTTTGGCCACTCCCGAAGAATATGCCATGCTGGAAAAATATACGCTGGCTTTATTTAAAAGAGGTACGGAGATAGCAGCCGGACGCGGATTGATTCTGGTAGATACCAAATATGAATTCGGCCAATACAAGGGTGAGATTTATCTGATGGATGAAATCCACACTCCGGATTCCAGCCGCTATTTCTATGCGGAAGGTTATCAGGAACGTTTCGAAAAAGGAGAAGCTCAAAAGCAACTTTCCAAAGAGTTCGTACGCGAATGGCTGATGGCCAATGGATTTCAGGGAAAAGAGGGACAACAGGTTCCGGAAATGACAGATGAAATCGTTCATTCCATCAGTGAACGCTACATCGAACTGTATGAGCATATCACCGGTGAAAAATTCCGGAAAGAGAACACGGACGGACTGGCTGCCCGCATCGAAAAGAATGTAACGGAGTATCTTCATAAAAAAGAATGAAATACGCACAAGAAAATATAAAACCGTACAACGGCAATGGCGAAAAAAGAGAGCAGGTGGAGCAAATGTTTGACAACATTGCTCCTACCTATGATTCTTTAAACCATACACTGTCATGGGGCATAGACAAAAGTTGGAGACAAAAAGCAGTCAACATAGTGAAAGGTTTTCAACCGGATACGATTCTGGATATTGCCACCGGAACCGGGGATTTTGCCATTCTGATGGGAAAACAGATATGTCCGGACCAAATCACAGGTATCGACATTTCCGAAGGAATGATGCAGATAGCCAGAAAGAAAGTGGAAAAGGAAGGATTGACTTCCATGATTCGTTTTGCCAAAGAAGACTGTACGGCTTTATCATTTTCCGATGATAGCTTCGATGCCGCAACAGTAGCTTTTGGAGTTCGTAATTTCGAAGAATTGGACAAGGCTCTGAGAGAAATACATCGTATATTAAAAGAAAACGGGCATCTGATTATTCTGGAATTGTCTACTCCCAAAAGTTTTCCCATAAAACAACTGTTCCGCATATATTCCAAAGTGGCCCTTCCACTTATCGGAAAACTCATCTCAAAAGACAGAAGTGCTTATACTTATCTGCCAAAAACCATTCAAGCATTTCCCCAGGGTGAAATAATGAAAGGAATCATTGCCACAGCCGGTTTTCGGGAGGTATCCTTTAAACGTTTGACTATGGGAATTTGCACTTTATACACAGCAACCAAATAAACAATAAAAACACTATGGATAAATATGGATTAATCGGTTATCCGCTCGGACACTCTTTTTCGAAAAATTATTTCAACGAAAAGTTTGCGAATGAAGGTATTGACGCCACCTACATGAATTTTGAAATTCCATCCATCAATGATCTGCCTCAGGTTATTGCTGAGAATCCGGAATTGAAAGGCTTGAATGTGACCATTCCTTATAAGGAAAAAGTACTCTCTTATCTGGATGAACTGGATAAAGACGCACGCGAAATAGGCGCCGTCAATGTCATAAAAGTAATACGGCAGAAAGGCTCGGATCCTAAGCTGATAGGCTATAATTCAGATGTAATAGGCTTCTCCAAGTCCATAGAATCATTATTGGAACCCCACCATAAAAAAGCCCTGATACTGGGAACAGGCGGTGCCTCCAAAGCAGTCTTCCATGGTTTGAAACAACTTGGAGTGGAAGGAACATTTGTTTCACGCCACGAGCGTCCCAATATGTTGACTTATAAGGAACTGACTCCGGAAGTGATGCAAGAATATTCTGTCATTGTAAACTGTACTCCGGTAGGTATGTATCCTCACACGGATGAATGCCCGGATATTCCTTACGAATGTTTAACCTCCAACCATTTATTGTACGATTTGTTATATAATCCGGATGTAACCCTTTTCATGAAAAAAGGAGAAGAAAAGGGAACCATCACCAAGAACGGATTAGAAATGTTATTGCTTCAGGCTTTTGCCGCCTGGAATATTTGGGAAAGGAAATGAAAAAAAGAGCCAGAAAACTTATATACGCTTTCGTCGGGATAGCAAGTGCTTTATGCATCACCACATTTTTAGGAAACCTTTATCTCTTAAACTATGCCCTGAAACCCGATAACAGAGGAAAAGACATAGAGGGTTCCTATACTTACATGTACAAGAAGTATCCTTTTCTGAAACAATGGGTAGACAGTTTGAACCAGGTCAAGGCGCTGAAAGATACATTCATTGTAGCACCCGATGGTATAAAATTGCACGCATATTACGTTGCGGCCAAAGAACCTACCCGTAAAACGGCTATATTGGTACACGGGTATACGGACAACGCCATACGCATGTTCATGATTGGGCACATGTACAACCATTTTTTACATTACAATATTCTTATTCCCGATTTACGATATGCTGGATTGAGTGAAGGAGACTACATACAAATGGGATGGAACGACCGGAAAGATATCATGCAATGGATGGAAGTGGCTCACCATATTTATGGCGACAGCACTCAGATGGTGATACATGGCATTTCCATGGGAGGCGCCACCACCATGATGGTCTCGGGAGAAAAACTGCCTCCTTACGTCAAGGCATTTGTAGAGGATTGCGGATATACATCCGTATGGGATCAGTTTAAGAAAGAGCTGAAAGAAGATTTTCATCTCCCGGCTTTTCCACTTCTATATGCAGCCAGTGCTCTCTGTCAATACAAATACGGATGGAACTTTAAAGAAGCGAGCTCATTGAAACAAGTGGAAAAATGCCGTTTGCCAATGTATTTTATCCATGGAGGAAAAGATACATACGTCCCCACTTATATGGGTATACAGGCATTCCATACCAAACCGCAGCCCAAAAGTCTATGGCTGGAACCAGACGCCGATCATGCCACTTCGTACCTGACAGACCCGAAGGCTTACACGACTAAGGTTAGCAATTTCTTAAAAGAATATAACCCTTAGCCAATCCAAGAACATCCGTATCCAAGGTTTCATATTCATCCGTACAGAACAAGGAAAATCATTTGCAATGAAATAAGGGATAATCCCAAAAGATTTTGTACTTTTGCGCCAATATGAAAAGATATGTCATTACATGGATTGTTTGTATTTTCCTTTTCGCCATACAAGGAAAAGCCGAAGCCTATAAAGTGGACGACATTGTCATGGTTCATCTTCAGGATAAAACCCGATATGTCTGCAATCCGGATCATATCTTGTCTCCCGCCACCGTAACACAAATAAACAGTATCCTTTACACCTTGGAACAACAAACCGGTATAGAAACCTTGGTGGTAGTCGTAAAAGAAATAGAAGGGGGCGATTGTTTTAACTTTGCCTATGAATTGGGCAAACAAAACGGTGTAGGGAAAAAGAGCAGTAACAACGGTTTGGTGATATTATTATCCACCCAAGATCGCTGCATCCAATTCGTAACCGGATACGGATTGGAAGGGATTCTTCCCGATGCCATTTGCAAACGGATTCAGAACCAGAAAATGAACAACTACTTTGCCAAGAATGAATGGGATGCAGGCATGATTTCGGGAATCCGTGCCATCAACGGTTATCTGGATGGTTCCATGGAACCGGAGGAACGTGAAAATAACGAGTCGGGAGAACTTTATATCTTTGGGTTCATATTTCTTTTCATGCTCCTAATCTTTACTTTATCATACAACATTCAACGTAAAAAGACTCTTTGTCCCCAATGCAAAAAACATACTCTGCACCGTACGGATTCTCATTTAATTTCCAGAAGGAACGGAATAAAAAAAGAACGAGTTGTTTATACATGTTCTCATTGCGGACATACAGAAGTCAGAGATGAAGATTCTGACGACCACTCCGGTGGTATAGGCTGGGGAAGACGAGGCGGTCCGCTTATTTTTGGAGGAGGTTCGTTCGGAAGCCGGGGAAGTGGAGGATTCTCCGGAGGAAGTTTTGGAGGCGGCAGCTTTGGAGGCGGAGGAGCCGGTTCACGATTCTAAGTTCAACTAACAGCTAATTTATAAAAGACTATGTATATGAAGAATGTTACAAAACTTATTCTAATGATCGTTTGCGCAATCTCTTTAAGCAGTTGCGGATACAATACTATGGTAGAAAAAGACGAAGCGGTCAGCCAAGCATGGAGTAATGTAGAGAATCAATATCAGCGCCGGGCCGATTTAATTCCCAATCTGGTAAACACTGTAAAAGGTTATGCTGCGCACGAAAAGGAAACACTCGAGGCCGTCGTGGCAGCTCGTACGAAAGCCACCCAAGTGACAGTAGACGCAGAAAGTCTGACTCCGGAAAAATTGAAAGCATATCAAGAGGCACAAGGTGAAATAGGAAGTGCTTTGGGACGCTTACTAGCTATCACCGAAAATTATCCGGATCTGAAAGCCAATGAAAACTTTAAAGAATTGCAAGCACAGTTGGAAGGTACTGAAAACCGTATCAGTGTAGAAAGACGGAATTTCAATGAAGCTTCCAAAGACTATAACACTTATATCCGTAAATTTCCGAATAACATTATTTCCAGCTTGTTCGGCTTTGAAAAACGCCCCTATTTCGAAGCTGAATCCGGAAGCGAAAAAGCTCCTGCCGTAGAATTTTAAAATATATTCATACCATGAGTGACAATCAGCGTTATATGCAACGTGGTGTGTCGGCTTCTAAAGAGGATGTACACAACGCTATAAAAAATATTGATAAAGGCATTTTCCCAAAAGCTTTCTGTAAAATTATTCCCGATATTTTAGGAGGAGATCCCGAATATTGCAATATTATGCACGCAGACGGAGCTGGGACTAAATCCAGTTTGGCCTACCTGTATTGGAAAGAGACCGGTGATTTGAGTGTATGGAAAGGAATAGCTCAGGATGCCTTGATTATGAACATTGACGACTTGCTTTGTGTCGGGGCGGTTGATAACATATTGGTATCTTCAACTATCGGACGCAACAAGCTGCTGATTCCCGGAGAGGTTATCTCAGCCATCATCAATGGTACGGACGAACTGCTTGCCGAATTGAGAGAGATGGGGGTAGGAGTTTACGCTACGGGAGGTGAGACGGCCGATGTAGGAGATTTGGTACGTACTATTATTGTAGATAGTACCGTGACTTGCCGCATGAAACGGAACGATGTCATCAATAATGCCAATATCCGACCGGGAGACGTAATCGTAGGATTGGCTTCTTATGGACAAGCTACCTATGAAAAAGAGTACAACGGAGGAATGGGAAGCAACGGGCTGACTTCTGCCCGACATGATGTATTCGCCAAATATCTGGCAGAAAAATATCCGGAAAGTTATGATAAAGCCGTTCCAGAGGATTTGGTATACAGTGGGAAGCTGAAACTGACAGATAAAGTGGAAGATTCACCATTGGATGCAGGAAAACTGGTACTCTCTCCCACCCGCACCTATGCACCGGTAGTAAAGAAACTGTTGGACGTACTCCGTTCCGAAATCCACGGAATGGTACATTGCTCAGGTGGAGCACAGACCAAGATTCTGCATTTCGTGGACAATGTACGGGTGATAAAAGATAATCTTTTCCCTGTACCCCCTTTGTTCAGAACCATTAAGGATCAGAGCGACACAGACTGGGACGAAATGTACAAAGTATTCAATATGGGGCACCGGTTGGAGGTCTATCTCTCTCCCGAACATGCGGAAGAGGTGATTGACATCAGCAAAAGTTTCAACATTGATGCACAAATCATCGGCCACATTGAAGAAAGTAAGAAAAAAGAACTGATTATCCGTTCTGAATTTGGTGAATTTAGATATTGACATTGAATGGCTGAAAACAATACGATAGTAGAAAAATTAGAAGGACTTATGGCCCGGTATGAAGAAGTTTCCACCCTCATTACCGACCCCAACGTCATTGCGGAGCAAAAGCGTTATGTCAAACTGACAAAGGAGTACAAGGAACTGGACAACCTGATGAAAGCGCGCAAGGAATACATGCAACTGCTGGACAATCTGAATGAAGCCAAGGATATATTGGCTCATGAATCCGACCCGGAGATGAAAGAGATGGCCAAGGAAGAATTAGACACCTACCAAAATCGTTTGCCGGAATTGGAAGAGGAAATAAAGTTACTGTTAATCCCTGCTGACCCGGAAGATGACCGTAATGCCGTACTGGAAATCCGGGGAGGTACAGGGGGAGACGAAGCAGCCATCTTTGCTGGCGATTTGTTCCGAATGTATGCCAAATACTGCGAGGCCAAAGGCTGGAAGCTGGAAGTATCCAGTGCAAACGAAGGAGCGGCAGGAGGATTTAAAGAAATTGTATGTTCCGTAACGGGTGAAAAAGTATACGGAACTTTAAAATACGAATCAGGAGTGCATCGTGTGCAACGCGTACCAGCAACAGAAACACAAGGACGCGTGCATACTTCAGCGGCCTCGGTAGCGGTATTGCCGGAAGCGGAACCCTTCGATGTGGAAATCAATGAAGGAGAAATCAAGTGGGATACATTCCGTTCGGGAGGAGCCGGTGGACAAAATGTCAACAAGGTAGAGTCCGGAGTACGCTTGCGCTACAATTGGAAAAACCCGAACACAGGAGTGGTTGAAGAAATATTGATTGAATGTACCGAAACACGTGACCAGCCCAAAAACAAAGAAAGGGCTTTATCTCGGCTTCGTACATTTATTTATGACAAAGAACATCAAAAATATGTGGATGACATTGCCAGCCGCCGTAAAACCATGGTGTCAACAGGCGACCGTTCGGCTAAAATCCGTACCTACAATTATCCTCAAGGTAGGATTACCGATCACCGCATTAATTATACCATTTATAACCTAGCCTCTTTCATGGATGGTAACATTCAGGATTGCATAGATCATCTGATTGTAGCGGAAAATGCGGAACGACTGAAAGAGAGCGAATTGTAAAAACTATAAAAAGACATGAATACACGGTCCCTAAGCCAAACCATCAGCGCCGGCGTTACCGCTCTGAAGAACAGTAACAAACGCTTTCCGATAAGTATTGTTTTCACCTTTGCGCTTACTGTCTATTCGTTATGGCTCATTTGGGGTGAAAAAAATGAATTCACCGAACAGCAGACAGTGACCGTGATATACTACCTCACCATTGGGAACTTGCTTTCCATCACCCTGCAACTATGGGGAGAAGAAGTAAAGCGCAAGTGGATAGTGATAGTCATAAACCTACTGGCACACACCGCTCTGGTAGCTGATGCCTTATATCTTTATAGGCTTCCCGAAAATAAATTTACTATAGAAATAGGTCTCGCCCACGGAGCGATGATTACGGCATTAGGGGTTGCCACCCTCTTTGTCTCCTTCTTCCGCGAGAAAAACGACGTACCGGCATGGAACTTCACTCTACAAATAGTGGAAAAAGCTACAACTTCAATCATTGTAGGACTGATTTTATGGGCCGGTACGGCAATATTACTTGGGGCATTGCATGCCTTATTCCAAATAAAGATAAACAGCCGTTGCTTCACTACTCTGCCCTTACTCTGTTGCCAGTTGCTTCCGACTCTATTGTTTTTGGGATTGATACCGACCAAAGAGAGGAAACACGATCTCACCATCGTCTCTTCCGGCTTCCTGAACAAGGTCATCCGTTATCTCATTCTGCCCTTACTAGGCAGCTACTTGCTGGTACTTTATGCCTATGCTGTCAAGATATTGGTGGAATGGCAATTGCCCGATGGCTGGGTTTCAAAGCTTGTCACGGCACTCATGGTAGGATGTATCGGAGTGGAAATCATGCTTTACCCATCGTTGAGAAGAGAAAGAGAACGCTTCAACCGCTTCATCGCCCATTGGCTTCCCCTTATCATCCTGCCAATGTTGCTGTTGATGACCATAGGTATTTTCCGTCGTATAAACGATTACGGTATCACCTTGAACCGCCTTTACCTACTCACACTGAATGGCTGGTATTATCTCGTATGTATCGGCCTATTCCTGATGAAAGCGAAACGCATCCACTGGATAGCTATTTCCTTTGGCGGCCTTTTCTTGATTACATCGGCTCTTCCCGTAAACTATGCCAGTATCACCCGAAAATATATGGTTGAGCACATAACGAAAATACTGAACGACACCTACCACGGTCCCCTGCCCATGAATGAAAAACAATATTTCGATTGGATTAGTACCCTGCCTCGCAAAAAGGCTTTGTTGGTGAATAGCCGCTTCAAATATTTGGACTTTACCTTCAACGACTTCATAATGGACCAACTTGTCAGCAATCCCAACTATTATACCGCTGAAATACATATCCGCAAAACATATCCCCTGACGGAAAGACTTGAAAAAGAAGCCGGTAAGGAAGCCTCAAAAGATAATGCGCCCCCAAAAACTGTAACAACAAGTTATTACATCAATATCAACTTCCGAGGAAAACAAGCTTGGGAACTCCCCGCCGTCCTCGAGTCAAGTATCGTGGTGTATGCCGAAGATAGTATAGAATTCATCACCTCAAAAAATGGTTTCGTATCCCTCTTACTCCCCGATGAACATCAGAACGACACTGTCCACATCCGTTTGACGGACTTGAGCAAATGGAATACCATGATGAATCCACCGCATCCCCAAAAGTTCTCTTGCACTCCTTCGGGCAACCTGTTCATTCTGACCGCAATCAATTTTTCTATGGAAATTTCATACACCGGTTTGGAAAAAGGCAAAGCGAAAATATCAGGCTACAGGCTGATAGAAAAAAGGAATAAGTAAACAAATTAAAAGAACATACAATATGGACAAACAGCAACTCTTTGAAAACATCAAGCGCAAGAAGTCCTTTCTCTGTGTAGGACTGGATACCGATATCCAAAAGATTCCGGAACATCTGTTAAAGGAGGAAGACCCAATCTTCACGTTTAACAAGGCCGTCATCGATGCCACCGCTGACTTCTGTATCGCCTACAAGCCGAATCTCGCCTTCTACGAAAGCTTAGGTGCAAAGGGCTGGATAGCTTTTGAAAAAACCGTAAACTATATCAAGAAGAATTATCCCGACCAATTCATTATCGCTGATGCCAAGCGCGGAGACATTGGAAATACCTCTGCCATGTATGCCCGCACGTTCTTCAAGGAATTAGACATTGACTCTGTGACCGTAGCTCCCTATATGGGGGAAGACAGCGTTACCCCATTCCTTACCTACGCCAACAAGTGGGTGATTTTGCTGGCACTGACCTCCAACAAAGGCTCTCATGACTTTCAACTGATGGAAGATACACAAAGAGAACGCCTTTTTGAAAAAGTTCTGAAAACATCACAACGTTGGGGAAATGACGAGAACATGATGTATGTAGTAGGAGCTACTCAGGGAAGCATGTTCCAAGATATACGTAAACTGGTACCCAATCATTTTCTTTTAGTTCCAGGCATCGGTGCACAAGGCGGGTCACTGGAAGAAGTCTGCCGTTACGGGATGAACAGTACTTGCGGATTGATAGTCAACTCAAGCCGCGCCATCATATACGCAGACAAAAGTGAGAACTTTGCGCAAGCCGCCGCAACCGAGGCGGAAAAAGTTCAAAAACAGATGGCCGAACAACTCAAAGCCATTGAAAAATAACAAGGACAACTCTGATAAACCTATGGTCTGCATCAGACACCTTGAGTAAATAACCTATCAACATGGGCGACAGAAAAATTATAAACGATCCGGTATTCGGATTTATCAACATACCAAAAGGATTGCTGTACGATATTGTACAACATCCTCTTTTGCAGCGTCTTACCCGTATCAAACAATTGGGACTTTCTTCTGTCGTATATCCCGGAGCACAACACACTCGCTTCCAACATTCGTTAGGAGCTTTTTACCTGACAAGCGAAGCCATCACCCAATTGACCGCCAAAGGAAATTTTATCTTTGATAGCGAAGCAGAGGCAGTACAAGCCGCTATCCTAATGCATGATATCGGACATGGACCTTTTTCACACGTACTTGAAAATACATTGGTCAGTGGTGTTTCGCATGAAGATATTTCTCTTCTGTTAATGGAAGAAATCAACAAGGATGTAAAAGGACAACTCAATCTGGCTATTCAGATTTTCAAAGACCAATACCCTAAGAAGTTCCTTCATCAGCTTATCAGCAGCCAGTTGGATATGGATAGACTTGACTATCTGAGAAGAGATAGCTTTTATACGGGTGTAACAGAAGGAAACATCGGTTCGGCACGTATTATAAAAATGCTGAATGTAAAGGATGACCATCTGGTCATCGAATCAAAAGGCATTTACTCCATAGAGAACTTTCTGATGAGCCGCCGACTAATGTATTGGCAAGTGTATCTGCACAAAACCGCTGTAGCTTGTGAAAAGATGCTAATCAGTGCCTTATTGCGAGCTAAAGAACTTGCCAGCAAAGGTATTGAACTATTTTCTTCCCCGGCACTGCGTTTTTTCCTATATCATCATGTAGATGAAAAAGAGTTCTACAACAACCCCGAGTGCCTGGAACAGTACGTACAACTGGACGACAACGATATCTGGACTGCTTTAAAGGTATGGAGCCAACATCCCGATCCGGTACTTTCTACTCTCAGTTCCGGAATGATTAGCCGTAAACTATTCAAGGTAGAAGTAACCGACTCCCCTATCCATAAAGAACGAAAAGAAGAGATACTCCGTCATATCAGCGAAAGTTTGCATATCAGTCAGAAAGAAGCCCGATACTTTTTATCCACTTCAGGCATAGAGAAGGATATGTATAGCAAGGAAGACGACAGTATAGAGATACTGTATAATGACGGAACGACCAAAGACATAGCCGAGGCTTCCGATATGCTGAACATCTCTGTGCTATCGAAAAAAGTGAAAAAATACTATGTCTGTTTCCTACGTATTTGAAAATAGAACAGAAATAATTGCCAAACTTCACTGATATCTAAAATAATTTTACGTAATTTGCACAATAATGGGAATATTATGCAATTGCGTGATTCTATTCCCTTCAAAACATATATGAAATATTAGAATAACGCATAATTATGGAATTTTCAGCAAAACAAATTGCAGAATTTATTCAAGGAACAGTTGTCGGAGACGAAAATGTGACAGTTCATACTTTCGCAAAAATAGAAGAAGGAATTCCCGGATCCATTTCATTTTTATCAAATCCCAAGTATACACACTACATCTATGATACAGAAGCAAGCATCGTTTTAGTCAACAAAGATTTCACTCCCGAAAAAGAAGTCAAGCCCACCCTTATTAAAGTAGACAATGCCTACGAAAGTTTGGCCAAGCTGTTGACTCTTTATGAAATGAGCAAGCCTAAAAAGACAGGAATTGATTCGCTTGCTTATATCGCCCCTACTGCAAAAATCGGCAAAGAAGTATATATCGCCCCTTTTGCATATATCGGAGAGGGTGCTGTCATCGGGGACAACACAGCCATATATCCTCACGTAACCGTATGTGAACACGCTCAAATCGGGCAAAACAGTATTCTTTATCCCCATGTAACGGTATATCACGACTGTCGGATAGGTAACCAGTGTATTCTTCATGCAGGCTGTGTCATAGGGGCCGACGGATTCGGTTTTGCTCCTTCACCAGAAGGATATGAGAAAATACCCCAAATCGGAATTGTAGTCATCGAGGACAATGTGGAAATAGGAGCCAATACCTGTGTCGACCGTTCGACTATGGGAGCAACCATTGTACATAAAGGCGTGAAATTGGACAATCTCATACAGATAGCTCATAATGTAGAAGTAGGTAGTCACACCGTGATGGCTTCACAAGTGGGAGTAGCCGGTTCCACAAAAATCGGAGAATGGTGCATGTTCGGAGGACAAGTAGGCCTTGCCGGACATATCAAAGTGGGCGACCATATCAATATAGGAGCCCAATCGGGCATAGCTTCTACAGTAAAAGGTAACAACCGTAACATTATGGGGTCTCCTGCCATCGATGCCAAGCAGTTCTTTAAATGCTCGGCCGTATATAAAAACCTTCCTGATATGTTCCTTACCGTGAATCAGCTCCAGAAAGAAATAGAAGAATTAAAAACACAATTAAATAAGAAATAGAAACCATGTTGAAACAGAAAACACTTAAAGGCAGCTTTTCGCTCTGTGGTAAAGGGTTGCATACAGGCCTCAACCTGACAGTAACTTTTAATCCCGCACCGGATAATCATGGATACAAAATCCAACGTATTGATGTGGAAGGGCAACCTGTTATCGATGCTGTCGCTGAAAATGTGACTGAAACAACGCGTGGAACCGTACTCTCTAAAAATAATGTAAAAGTAAGTACTGTAGAACATGCGTTAGCCGCTTTGTATGCTGCAGGAATAGATAACTGCCTGATACAAGTAAACGGACCTGAATTCCCGATTCTTGACGGCAGCGCCAAATTCTATGTAGAAAATATTGAAAGAGTAGGCATTGAAGAACAAAATGCCGTAAAGGATTACTACATCATCAAGTCCAAAATAAAATATAAAGATGAAGCTACCGGATCGTCCATCATGGTACTTCCTGATGAAGATTTCAGTGTAAACGTACTCATTTCCTATGATTCATCGGTTCTTTCCAATCAATTTGCCACACTTGACAATATGTCCGATTTCCCAAAAGAGATTGCACTGAGCCGTACATTCGTATTTGTCCGTGAAATAGAGCCCTTATTAGGAGCCGGACTCATCAAAGGTGGTGATTTGGACAATGCCGTAGTGATTTACGAGCGCCAGATGACACAAGAAAACTTGGACAAACTTGCCGATGTAATGAAAGTGGAACATCGGGACGCTACCAAGTTGGGGTATCTGAACCACAAACCTTTGGTATGGCCCAACGAACCGGCACGGCACAAATTACTCGACATTATCGGTGACTTAGCCCTTATTGGCCGGCCTATCAAAGGAAGAATTATTGCTACCCGTCCAGGACATACCGTAAACAACAAATTTGCCCGTTTATTGCGCAAAGAAATAAAACTACATGAAATTCAAGCTCCTGTATACAATTGCAACGAGGTACCGGTCATGGACGTAAACCGCATTCGCGAATTACTCCCTCACCGCTATCCATTCCAATTAGTTGATAAAGTGACAGCTATCGGTGCAAATTACATTGTGGGTATTAAAAATGTAACAGTGAACGAGCCTTTCTTCCAAGGGCACTTTCCTCAAGAGCCTGTAATGCCAGGAGTATTACAGATAGAAGCGATGGCTCAAGTAGGAGGATTGCTGGTGCTGAATTCCGTAGACGAACCGGAAAGATATTCTACTTACTTTATGAAAATCGATGGCGTAAAATTCCGACAGAAAGTAGTTCCGGGCGATACATTGATTTTCCGTGTAGAACTGTTGGCTCCTATCCGCCGAGGTATTTCTTCAATGAAAGGATATGTGTTTGTAGGAGAAAAAGTAGTTTGTGAAGCAGAATTTATGGCACAAATAGTAAAGAACAAATAATTAAAAAAATAAAACATGATCAGTCCTTTAGCATATATTGATCCGGGAGCGAAAATAGGTAACAATGTGGAAATAGGCCCGTTCGTATTCATTGACAAGAATGTCGTGATAGGTGACAACAATACCATTATGGCCAATGCCAACATTCTCTACGGAGCACGAATCGGCAACGGGAACAGAATATTTCCGGGAGCGGTCATTGGTGCTATTCCACAAGACTTGAAATTCCGGGGAGAAAATACTACAGCTGAAATTGGAGACAACAACACCATCCGAGAAAATGTTACCATTAACCGTGGGACAGCCTCTAAAGGCAAGACTGTAGTAGGCAACAACAATCTGCTGATGGAAGGTGTACACGTAGCACACGACGCACAGATAGGAAGTGGATGCATCATTGGAAACTCTACCAAAATGGCAGGCGAAATCATCATTGATGACAACGCCATCATCAGCGGAGGAGTATTAATGCACCAATTTTGCCGAGTAGGAGGCTACACAATGGTTCAAGGGGGGTCACGCTTCAGTAAAGACATTCCTCCTTTCATCATTGCGGGACGCGAACCCATTAGCTACTGCGGAATCAATATTATAGGATTGCGCCGTCGGGACTTTTCTAACGAACTTATTGAAAACATACACAACGCTTACCGGATTATATACCAAAAAGGACTAAATGTAAGCGATGCTTTAGAAGAGATAAAAAAAGAAATTCCGATGAGCAAGGAAATAGAATACATTATTTCCTTCATCCAAGAATCAGAAAGAGGTATCATTCGTTAAAAGAATAAGGATATGGTATACAGATTTACAATCATTTCGGATGAGGTTGATAATTTTATCCGGGAAATTAAAATTGATTCGGAAGCTACATTCTTCGACTTCCACACTGCCATTTTAAAATCTGTCGGCTACGAAGATGACCAAATGACATCGTTCTTTCTTTGTGACGAAGACTGGGAGAAAGAAAAAGAGGTGACGTTGGAAGATATGGGAAGCAGCTCGGAAGAAGATTGCTGGCTCATGAAGGAAACACCTTTAAATGAACTTATCGAAGATGAGAAACAGCGTTTGCTTTTCGTATTCGACCCGTTGGCGGACCGTGTATTCTTCATTGAGTTAACTGAAATCATTACCGGTCAGAATCTAAAAAGCGCTATCTGTTCCCGCAAGCAAGGTGAAGCTCCCAAACAAACAGTCGATTTCGATGAAGTAATAAATACGGAAGGATCGCTGGACCTTGATGAAAACTTTTACGGAGATCAGGACTTCGACATGGAAGAATTCGACCCCGAAGGTTTTGATATGGGAGACACCCCCATTGATTCTTTAGATTCCGACAGATATTAAGAAACAGCCACTCTTGACACATACAAAAAACGGAATAAGAATGCGCAGGCATTTCTTTATTCCGTTTTTTACTTCTAACCATACAGCGAAATTCTATTTATGAAATGCCTCATTGTTCTGCTCGGCCCTACAGGTGTAGGAAAAACCGAATTAAGCTTAGCATTGGCCAAACGATACCACTCTCCGGTGATTTCTTCCGACTCAAGACAGCTTTATGCACCATTAAGAATAGGTACAGCAGCTCCGACTCCGGAACAGTTGCAGCAAGCAAAACACTATTTTATAGGCACGTTACAACTAACCGACTATTATAGTGCAGCCCAATACGAAACAGACGCTATCCGATTGATAGAAGAGCTATTTACTTCACATGACATCCTTCTCCTGACAGGAGGCTCAATGATGTATATAGACGCCGTATGCAAAGGAATAGACGATATTCCTACCGTTGACACGGAGACCCGGGAACACCTGATGCAACATTACCAACAAGAAGGACTGGAAGCCTTATGCAGGGAACTTAAATTACTGGATCCCGAATACTATCAGACGGTCGACCTAAAAAACCCGAAACGAGTGATTCATGCATTGGAAATCTGTTATATGACAGGAAAAACATATACTTCATTCCGCACACAATCGGCCAAACAACGCCCTTTCCACATCCTGAAAATCGGCCTGACACGGGAACGTGAAGAACTGTACGACCGAATAAACCGCAGGGTAGACCAGATGATAGAGGAAGGATTAATAGAGGAAGCCCGTCAGGTATACCCTCTCCGACACTTGAACTCTCTGAATACGGTAGGTTACAAAGAACTATTCAAGTATTTCAATGGAGAATGGACACTTCCTTTCGCCATTGAGAAAATAAAGCAAAATTCGCGCATCTATTCACGCAAGCAGATGACTTGGTTCAAACGGGACCCCAAAATCACTTGGTTTCATCCAGGACAGCAACAAGAGATAGAGGCATTTATTGAAAAGGAACTCGGAAAGAAATCTAATTAACGTGAGTTCGATGAATTTTAATTGTCTGTAGATTGGGCGATTAGTGAAATGAGCTTTGCACAGGTGGAACATTCCAGACACAGGAGCTTTGACAATTTTATCGTGAACATACTTGGATCCATTGTTGCTTATTGTAGGTTTCCCAAAAAGCCATGTATCAATGTACTACGTACTGTGGACGCACAACTTGCTTTATTCTGA
>CANQSM010000068.1 GCA_947626525.1 uncultured Phocaeicola sp.
ATCATATTGGCAAATAATTAGTTGACTAAATTCTGAATATCCCTAATTAGTTGACTAAATTCTGAATATCCCTAATTTAGGAGTATGTTACAAGTATGGTGCAGGTGTACCACAAGACTTTGCACAAGCGGTTAATTGGTTTCGCAAAGCCGCAGAGCATGGAGACGTCCAAGCACAACGTAATTTAGGAGTATGTTACAAGTATGGTGCAGGTGTACCACAAGACTTTGCACAAGCGGTTAATTGGTTTCGCAAAGCCGCAGAGCAAGGAGATGCCCAAGCACAACGTAATTTAGGAGTATGTTATAAGTATGGTGCAGGTGTACCACAAGACTTTGCACAGACGGTTAATTGGTACCGTAAAGCCGCAGAGCAAGGAGATGCCCAAGCACAACGTATTTTAGGGGAATGTTATTTCTATGGTGCAGGAGGTGTACCGGAAGACGATGCACAGGCGGTTAGTTGGTACCGTAAAGCTGCGGAGCAAGGATATGCTCAAGCACAAAATGATTTAGGGTTTTGTTATGAGGTTGGTGCAGGTGTACCGGAAGACGATGCACAGGCGGTTAGTTGGTACCGTAAAGCTGCGGAGCAAGGATTAACTCAAGCACAATATAATTTAGGGGTATATTATTATGGTAAAGCTGACTTTGCCCAAGCGGTTAATTGGTACCGTAAAGCTGCAGAGCAAGGAGAAGCTGAAGCACAATATTGTTTAGGGGTTTGTTATGAGAAAGGTGAAGGCGTACCAAAAGACGAAAAACAGGCGGATTATTGGTACCGCAAAGCCAAAGAGCAGGGATTTTAGTCGAAGCACAATATAAAATTTCAAAGAGACAGGCGGTTTTTTAGGAAAGAGACAGCAAGCGGTGGGGTGACACTCAGGGCATTGGTAATGAAGTTTGTAAAAGACCGGTGCCTTGAGTGTTCTATTTGTGCGATATTCTTCGGCTCATCATTAACAGGCATGCCATAGGTGGAGACGTCGTGTGTGGTATAGGTGGAGACGACCTCCCCTGCTGATGCCGTTTGTTACGGTTTGAAGTATCTACAGACAATTCCCCCTATCCTTTTCCGTTCGAACAATAGGGGGAAGGATAGGGGGAGCAGTGGTTATGGGCTAAAGGACAGACTTGTCTATTTCATCCCCGGAATATCTACGGAAGTCTCTTTCTTTCCTAACAGATGTTCAGAGAAGTAATCCACCAGGCGCCAATAGAAATATTCATTCATGTCTCCGAAACCATGGCGTTGCTGTGGAAGCAGTAGCATGTCGAAACGTTTTCCTGCACGAATCAGTGCATCGGCTACCCGTAGGGTATTACCTGGATGCACATTGTTGTCGATATCGCCGTGAACGAGCATAAGATGCCCTTTCAGTTGGCGCGCGATGGCCGGATTGGTCTCGATGCGGTACACAAAAGTCGTGTCGCCCTTCTCGTTTACGGTTTCTTTCACTCCATGATGCGTTTCACTCCACCAGCGGTTGTAAATCGTATTATCGTGGTTGCCGGCACAGGAGACCGCCACCTTAAAGAAGTCCGGATATTGCAGGATGGCTGCCGTAGACATGAATCCTCCTCCGGAATGTCCGTGGATACCTACTTTGTTGATGTCGATAAATTTATATTTGTCGGCCAGTTGTATGATAGCGGCTCGTTGGTCGGCTAAACCGTAATCACGTAAATTGCCGTAACCATAATTGTGATACCATTTGGAACGGTCGGGGTGCCCGCCTCGGTTTCCTACGGTTATCACGATAAAGCCTGCCTGTGCCAGACGGTCGGTACGTACGGCCATGCGGGTAAACGGATAAGTGGTAGCTTCCACTTGAGGACCGGGGTACACATAATCGATAATCGGATAAACTTTGGTAGAATCGAAGTCGTAAGGCTTATACATCACCCCGTAAAGGTCGGTTACGCCGTCGTCCGCTTTTACCTTAAAGGGCTCGGGGAAACGATAGCCTGCCGCAAACAGTTGTGAAAAGTCACTTTTTTCCAAATCCATTATTTTACGGCCGTTGTTATCGAATAGAGCGGTGCAGGGTATGGTATTTACCCGGGAAAAGTTATCAACGAAGTAGTGACAGTTGTCATCCATATACGGTTCATGGTAAAAATCTCCGCTACTGAGCCTTTTTAGTCCGCTGCCGTCGAAATTTACCCGGTAGAGGTGTTGGTAGTACGGATTCCAGTTGTCTTCTTCCTTACCGTTTTGCCTTGAAGCCGCGCTTTCCTCTTTTTTGCCATTGGCTGTGAAGTAGATGACCCGTGCCTTTTCGTCTATTTTCAGAATGTTTTGTACATGCCACGGGCCTTTTGTAATGGTATTTTTCAGTTTGCCGTTTCCGTCGTATAAATACAAGTGTGCCCATCCGGTTCGTTCACTCCAATGAATCAGTTCTTTGCCATTTCCGGCGATGGCTAATGGACGGGTCTCTATGTAAGTGTTCATCCGTTCTTCGATAAGAGGACGGATGGAATCTTGTCCCAATTCATATTTGCAGATATCCACACGGTGAAGATCGCGGCTGTAGCGATTTATGAAGAATCCGTTTTCGTCTCCCAGCCAGATGGTGGACAGTTCGTGGCGGTCACGGTCTTTTTGCTGTCGTGGACGTCTGGCTAATTGCAATGTCTGGTCTTTAAAGGCTTCTGTCTTAATTTGTTTATAACTGTTGTCCTCCAGATTGAATACGAAGAGATATTCTTTCGGAGCTTCTTTTTCGCCAGGCATTTGATATTTGTAGGTCTCCAATGTAGGACGGGGGCGCGCCATGGAATTGATGACCCAAAGCTCTTTTACTTTACGGGAATCTGTGATGTTGACAGCGAAATGTTTGGAGTCCGGTGACCATGCAATATATTCACGTTTGCGTTTTCCATTGCATAAGGTATCGGTGTTGAGCAGACTGTAGGGTTGTCCGAATCCAAAGTCTTTCACGCCGAATCGGGTCAGCTGTGTCTCTACAATGGTACTGTCTTTCTCATCCTTTTTGGCTTTTTCATAGTCAGTGCGTGACATGCGGTAAAGGTTTAGGTCTTTGGCGTAGACCACAGTCTGTCCGTCGGGAGAGATGGAAGCCCATAGGGGAAATCTTTCAGGCTCATCCTGTTCTAAAAGGGTTAGTTTGCGTGTGTCCGGATTATAGGAAAAGAAGAATATTTCTTTCCCTTTCTTTTTTTTTCCTTTTTTATCTTTCTTTTGAGTGTCTTGCGAGGAGATAATCTGGAAAGTGAAATTTCCATCCTCTGTAGCTCTTAACGATTGGATGGGCAATTGTTCGGCAATATATGGGTCTTTGATAATTTCCGTTAGTTGTGCGGCCAGTTCCACTTGATCGAAAAGAGTACGTTTTGTACGTGTTGCCGCGTCAACCAGATACCAGGTTGTTCCCTCTCCTGTTTTGTAACTATACCAGAAACGGTCGCCTTTTGGTGTCCAGTGAGGGTCGATGGAAGTGGAGAATAACATGGACTCCAGTTTGCCAGCGGTAAAACGTCGTGCCTGTGTATAGCCGGGCAACATCTCTTGGGCGGAAACTGCGGCCATGAAACTGCCCATAAGGAGCGTGATAAGTAGTTTTTTCATGATGTGTTAGGTTTTGATTTTTATATGTTCATTCTAATGCAAGGCAAAGATAATGTAAGTTTATGATTTCCGGTTATTCTTCATAAAAAATAGAGCCGTAGATGCTATCGTTGCGGCGTGTACTGTCTTTTCTTCAGTTGTTATCTGTATGTATCTGACAATTTGTCAAGAAAAAATGACTTGGCAAGTAGTTTGACACTCTTTAAACAGAAATATGAAACTGAAATATAAAGAAAAGGAGACAACTATATGAACTTTAACAATTTTACGATCAAATCACAGGAGGCTGTGCAGGAAGCGGTTAGGGTAGCGCAAAACCGTGGGCAACAAGCTATTGAACCTGTCCATTTGATGGCGGGCATACTGAAGGTTGGCGAGAATGTGACGAATTTCATTTTCCAGAAACTGGGGATGAATGCGCAACAGATAGCATTGGTTGTAGATCGTCAGATAGATTCATTACCGAAAGTTTCGGGAGGTGAGCCTTATCTGAGCAGAGAAAGTAATGAAGTCTTGCAGAAAGCGACTCAGTATGCGAAGGAAATGGAAGATGAGTTTGTTGCTTTAGAGGAGATTATTTTGGCATTACTGAATGTGAAGAGTACGGTATCGACTATATTGAAAGATGCCGGTATGACAGAGAAAGAACTGAAAGCGGCCATTACGGAATTGCGGAAAGGAGAGAAGGTGACCTCCCAATCCAGTGAGGACACCTATCAGTCTTTAAGTAAATATGCCATCAATCTGAATGAAGCTGCTCGGAGCGGGAAGCTCGATCCGGTCATTGGACGTGATGAGGAGATTCGTCGGGTGTTACAGATTTTGAGTCGTCGTACGAAGAATAATCCTATTCTAATAGGTGAACCTGGTACAGGTAAGACAGCCATAGTAGAAGGATTGGCACATCGTATTTTGCGTGGAGATGTTCCGGAGAATCTGAAAGACAAGCAGATCTATTCGTTGGATATGGGAGCTTTAGTAGCGGGTGCCAAATACAAAGGTGAATTTGAGGAACGACTAAAATCGGTTATCAACGAAGTTACCAAATCGGAAGGAACTATTATTTTGTTTATTGATGAGATTCATACGTTGGTAGGTGCGGGAAAAGGAGAGGGAGCCATGGATGCTGCCAATATCCTGAAGCCTGCACTGGCACGTGGAGAATTGCGTTCTATTGGCGCTACAACGCTGGATGAGTATCAAAAATATTTTGAGAAAGATAAGGCATTGGAGCGTCGTTTCCAAACGGTGATGGTAAATGAACCGGATACGTTGAGCACTATTTCCATTCTTCGCGGTTTGAAGGAGCGTTATGAAAATCATCATAAGGTCCGGATTAAAGACGATGCGATTATTGCAGCAGTAGAATTATCTAACCGGTATATAACTGATCGTTTTTTGCCGGATAAGGCGATAGACCTGATGGATGAGGCTGCGGCCAAGCTTCGGATGGAGCGTGATTCTGTGCCGGAAGAGTTGGATGAGATATCTCGTCATTTGAAACAGTTGGAAATTGAACGGGAAGCCATCAAGCGTGAGAAGGATGAGGAAAAGCTGAAACAGCTTAATAAGGAGATTGCCGAGCTGAAAGAGCAGGAAAGTTCTTATAAGGCGAAATGGCAGAGTGAGAAAGGACTTGTCAATAGAATTCAGCAGAATAAGCAAGAAATAGAACAGTTGAAATTCGAAGCTGATAGAGCGGAACGGGAAGGAGATTACGGAAAAGTGGCCGAAATTCGTTATGGAAAGCTTCAAGCCTTGAATGATGAAATAGCTCAAATTCAAGCAGAACTGAAGCAACAACAGGGAGACTCGGCCATGATAAAGGAGGAAGTGACGGCTGAGGATATTGCAGATATTGTATCCCGTTGGACGGGGATTCCTGTTAGCAAGATGTTGCAGAGCGAACGGGAAAAATTGCTTCATCTGGAAGAGGAATTGCATTTACGTGTGGTAGGACAGGATGAAGCGATTGCTGCCGTCTCGGATGCTGTGCGTCGGAGCCGTGCGGGGTTGCAGGATCCCAAACGACCTATTGGCTCTTTTATCTTCTTAGGTACCACGGGAGTTGGTAAAACGGAATTGGCCAAGGCTTTAGCGGAGTATCTGTTTGATGACGAGTCGTTAATGACTCGTATCGATATGAGTGAATATCAGGAAAAACATTCCGTTTCTCGTTTGATAGGAGCTCCTCCGGGATATGTTGGTTATGATGAAGGAGGACAGTTGACGGAAGCCGTTCGGCGTAAACCTTATTCTGTTGTCTTATTTGATGAAATTGAAAAGGCTCATCCGGATGTGTTCAATATCTTATTGCAGGTACTTGATGATGGTAGATTGACCGATAATAAGGGGCGTACAGTGAATTTCAAAAATACGATCATCATCATGACTTCTAACTTGGGTAGTGCATACATACAGAGTCAGTTTGAGAAAATGAATGATGAAAACAGGGAATTGGTGGTGGAGGAAACAAAGAGAGAAGTGATTTCGATGTTGAAGAAAACAATTCGTCCGGAGTTTTTGAATCGTATTGATGAAACCATCATGTTCCTGCCATTGGATAAGGAAGAAATTGAACAGATTGTGATGTTGCAAATTGATGGCATTAAGAATATGTTGGCGGAGAATGGAGTGACGTTGCAAATGACGGATGAGGCGATTCGTTTCATTGCCAGTACGGGGTATGACCCGGAATTCGGGGCCCGTCCGGTGAAACGTGCTATTCAACGATATTTGCTGAATGATTTATCCAAGAAACTATTGTCGCAAGAAGTGGATCGAAACAAACCGATTATTGTGGGAACCGGAGGTGACGGGTTGGTCTTTAGAAACTAAATGTTTTCTCCTATAAATAAATGAAATCCTGAAAGCGGAATCCGGTATGGCTGATTTCGTTTTCAGGACTTTCTATATAATCGTTTTAGACTGATTATTATAATATTTTATTTTTCGGAATTGTCTTCTGGAATCTCTGTTTTCTCCTCAAAATCTGTAATTCCGTTAGTTATTAGAATATTATACCATGAAAGTAGTTTTTTGATATCATTATTGTAAACACGTTCACGATCGAAATTTGGCAGGACCTCAGCAAAATAGTTCTGCAATTCTTGTGGTGAGGCCTTTTTGATATCCAGAGAAATCGGAGCTCCATTTTCTTTTTCTTTAACAGCTGTTAGTACTTTGCTCAAGGGTACATCGTTTTCTGTAGTATACATAGAGATATCTCCTAACGAGGTCACTTTATCGTTGCCACGAACTGGCAAACGTTTTTTGGTTGCATCAAGGGTTTCCACTATCAGCATATTTCTTCCTTGGGAAATCAGTTTAAACAATCCCGGTTTACCCGAGATGGACAAAATAGTTTTCAACATAGCTTTTCGTATTTATTGTTTTTACAATTATTAATGCAAAGGTACTATTCGTCACGGAGACAAACAAAGTAACAAAGGCAAAAAAGTTTTTCTTAAACAAATATTAGGAAAAGCAAGATGGACGGTTGATGTATGGTTGGGGTTGGATAAAACTTTTTGCAGCGTTATATGGATAATGTCTGATTAGATTTGTGAACAACCGTTCTGAAGATTTTGCAGTAAACCCTCTATTTGTGGCAGGAGGGGAGTCGCACCATCGTTGATGATAACGGTATGAGCCATTTTGCATTTTTCCTCCTCGTCCATTTGTCTGAGAATACGCTTGCGAATTTGTTCTTCCGAAGCATGGTCCCGTAACATGGCACGTTGCAATCGCAGTTGCATGGGAGCATAAACCATTATAATTTTATCTACAGTTTCTGTAAATCCTGCTTCTATCAGTATGGCGGATTCAACTGCTATTACTGGAGTCTGGTTATGCTCTTGGGCCCATTGTCTAAAGTCATTCTTCACTCTCGGGTGAATGATTGAATTAATTTTTAGGGCATGTGATTCTTCTGCAAAAAGATATGAAGCAAGACGTGGACGGTTCAGCATCCCGTTGGGGAGATAGACATCATCTCCTACTAAATTTGTTAGTTGTCGGTGAATCTCAATATCTTCATTGGTTAACCGCTTGGCTTCATCGTCTGTCAAATAGACAGGAACTCCCATAATCTTGAGCAAGTGAGACACCACTGATTTGCCACTTCCTATTCCTCCGGTTATACCTAATTTAATTGCCATTCAGTGTATTTTGTTCTATTAAGAAATCAATTTCTTGAGGAGATATACGGATATGGCTGATGTCTTTAGGCATATACTTCAGCCTTACTGTATAATTATCTGTTTTACATTCTTGTAGTTCTTTATATGGGATTTCTATACCAAACTGGTCAGCTGTGATTATTTTAAAACGGCTTAATCCTACCTGAAAAGTAACTTTAACTTTGGAAGGAAATGTTTTCAGTGATTTGTTAGAAGGAAATCCTATTCCATGGATGGGGACTTCTACTGTCTTTTCTGTATAAATGTCTACAAAAAAACGAACGTCTACAAAATTCGGAACAAATTTAACTCCCTTTATGCCTCTTAATGCTGTACGTGTTACAGTCGTATCTGTCATATTTTTTAGTTCTATCGGTTCCGTATAAGCATGTTGAATGGTATCCAATAACTTTTCCGGTGCGAATACCGTAATGGAATCGGGGTGATACTGTATTTTAGAGAGGTAATATTGCTGTCCTGCAGTATAATGACCTGTAAGCTGTACTGGAATCTTTTTTGATTTTCCGTGCGTATAGATAATATCCAAAGTGTCAGGCTTCATAGAACTGATTCTGGAAGAGGTGAGTAGTTGGGAAGCAATGGATTTTTGCAGATTGGCTGCAAGGAGTCGTATGTGATTTCCTGTTTTGGAATAATCCTTGAAATCCAAAGTGATGGGATAAAAACTTTGTCCGAACATATAGTTCATCAATACAGTGCCTTTATCTTTCACTGTGATATGTACTTCCTGAGGTGGTGGTAATGTAAGTACCACATCTTCAGGAATATTTTTTAACCGTAAAGGAATGGCGAATTCTGCTTCATAATCATAATTTAAGGTTTGAATCAACCAGAAAACAGAAGCGACAAAAAAGAAGAATAAAAAAATCAAAAACTCCCTGTTCTTTTTGCTGAGCAGGAAGTCCCCGATTTGTTTTGTTGTTTTAGAGAAAATAATTTGTATGTCTTTTTTGGAGAGCATCTTCTTAAACCTTCTTATTTGGCGGTGTCTTGCTGGGTAGCAGGGGCGTCAGCAAAGATAGAGTTACGGTCGATTCTGATTTTTACGTTGGCTGCGATTTCTAAAACGACAATGTTGTCTTCAAGCTCTTTAATCTTTCCGTAGATACCTCCGGCGGTAACAACAGACTGTCCTACCTCCAAATTCTTACGGAAGTTCATAATTTGTTTTTGTTTCTTGTTTTGCGGGCGGATCATAAAGAAGTACATGATAGCGAAGATGGCCACCATCATCACAATGAATGAAAGGTTACCCCCACCTGCCTGTAGTAAAATTGTTAATAAGCTCATAATCTTTAATTATTAGTATTTAATATAAATCGTTACGGAGAACTGTAGACAAAGATATTTAATTCTTTGTTAGTTTATTATCTTTTTTTAATTGATTAACAATATTATCTAGCATTCCATTGATGAATGCTCCGCTTTTACCTGTGCTGTAGAATTTAGCAATTTCTACATATTCATTTAACGAAACACTGACCGGAATGTTCGGGAAACTTAGAATTTCTGCTAAGGCTATTTGCATGATGATAACATCCATGAATGCCACACGGTCTAAATCCCAGTTCTTGGTGCTTTCGCTCAGCAAGTGGCGATAGTAGTCCGCATTGAGAATCGTCCGGCGGAACAACCTGCGTGCAAAGTCTTGATCTTCTTCGTCCTTGAATTCTGGAAGCAATGGTTGTTTGGCACCATTCTTTTCTTCAAACCGTTTAATTGTTTTTAGAACAAATGTGTCTACAATTTCTTTGTCATCATTCCAGTACAAACTTTGGTCTTCCAGACACTGATCTAATTCTTCATTGTTGAAAATGATATTCTTATATAGTTTGCGCCATAGTTCCCGGTCGGCATCATAAGAAGAGGTTTCATCAGTCATATATTCTTTATAATATTCACTGTTTATAATCTTTTCATATAATGCTTTGATACATTCCGGTTCGTTACTCCATGTTTTTTTCTGATTGTTTACAAAGTCGGAAAGTTGTTCGTTGACTTCCAATTGTGCGATGAAGCGGTTTTCTACAAATTTCATGTTGGGCAGCAGCTCTTCCTTGGTGGGTTTCAGTTTGTTTTTGGCCGCAATGATGCGTTTATTCGCATACTTGGTTACTTCTACCATTAATAGTAACAAGTAGTTATAAAGATCGTAAGCTTTCGACAGGCTGAAAAAAAGCTCTTTCTCGGCAGTTTCTAAGTTTTTTCCGCCATTCTGGTAGTAAGCATATACTATTTGCACAATCTTCAAACGAATAAGAACTCTGTTAATCATAACTTTAATAATATTTACTAAGGAGTGGCAAAATTAGGTAAAATCCTTATTTAGCACAAACAAATTACAATTTTTTGAGGAAAAAGTTGTACGCTCCCTAATATTTGTTTCAAGGTTGAAGTTTCTTCTTATTTCTTTTGCTCAGTATGAAAATTTTAAGCAATTTTGAAGCCGATTTTTAAAATAGATGATTTTTAACTATGGACGAACTTAAAAAGAAAAGTGCAGTGGAAGCTGATAAGGAAATTATATTTTCCAAATCAATTAAAGCCGGCAAACGTATCTATTACTTAGATGTAAAGAAAAACCGCAAAGAGGAGATGTTTCTTGCCATTACCGAAAGCAAAAAAATCATATCGGGAGAGGGTGACGATTCGCAGGTGAGTTTTGAAAAACATAAGATCTTTTTGTATAAGGAAGATTTTGAAAAGTTTATGGGAGGATTGGCTGAAGCCATACGTTTTATTACTGACGAGCAAGGGCCTGCTGTATTGGAACAAGCGGATGGAGAAGCTGAAAGGAAAGGTGTGGAAACTCCCCTTGCTGATGAAGGAATTAAAATTGATATAGATTTTTAATCCTTAACTCTTTGAGGATTGGGAAATAAAATCTATCTTTGCACTCGCTTTTTTAAACATCGTGTGATTATAACGCATCGTGTGATGGTGAATTAAGCAAAGAGAACAAACTTAATTTAGAGTAACACAATTTATTTAAGACAATGAAAACAATTGAGGTAAAGGGTTCCGTAAGAACAGAACTTGGAAAGAAAGGTACGCGTGAAATTCGTAAAGCTGATGCTGTTCCATGTGTATTGTATGGTGTGAAAAAGGATGAGAATGGTAAACCTGTTGCTACTCATTTTACTGTAACCAATGACGGACTCCGTAACTTGGTTTATACTCCCCATATTTATGCTGTCGACTTGAATATTGACGGAGCAGTCTGTAAGGCTATCATGAAAGATATTCAGTTCCATCCGGTAAAGGATAACATTCTTCATGTTGACTTTTATCAGATCTCTGAAGATAAACCTATTGTAATGGAAGTGCCTGTTGTTTTGGACGGTTTGGCTGAAGGTGTACGTGCCGGTGGTAAATTGCAGTTGCAGGTTCGTAAACTGAAAGTAAAAGCCACTTATGATCAAATTCCTGAAAGGCTGGTTGTGAATGTGACAAATTTGGGCTTAGGAAAAACAATTAAAGTTGGTGAACTTTCATTCGAAGGTTTGGAAATCCTAAATGCGAAAGAAACGGTTGTTTGCAGTGTTAAATTGACTCGTGCGGCAAGAGGTGTAGCTGCTGCAAGCGGTAAATAATCAATATTTTGCAGTTTAATTCCTATCAATGAAATATTTGATTGTAGGATTGGGCAATATCGGTGATGAGTATCGCGATACCCGTCATAATATAGGATTTAGAGTGTTGGATGCCTTTGCTAAGGCATCCAATATTGTTTTTGGCGATGGGCGTTATGGCGCTACCGCTACACTTTTATTAAAGGGGCGTCAACTAATATTGTTGAAACCGTCTACTTATATGAATTTGAGCGGAAATGCGGTTAGATATTGGATGCAGCAGGAAAAGATTCCTTTGGAAAATGTATTGATTGTGGTGGATGATTTGGCCTTACCTTTTGGTACATTACGCTTAAAAGGAAAAGGAAGCGATGCGGGACATAATGGCTTGAAACACATTGCCGCAATATTAGGCACACAAAATTATGCCCGTCTTCGTTTTGGTATAGGTAATGACTTTCCCCGTGGAGGTCAAATTGATTTTGTACTGGGACATTTTACGGAGAAAGATTTGGAAACCATGGATGAGCGTGTGGCTGTAGCCATTGATATGATAAGAAGCTTTTGTTTGGCAGGCATTGACATTACGATGAATCAATATAATAAGAAATGAGTGAAGCGAGGATAGATAAATGGCTTTGGGCAGCGCGTATATTTAAAACCCGAACAGTGGCTGCTGAAGCATGTAAGAAAGGACGGATTAGTATAAACGGTTCACAAATTAAACCTTCTCGAATGATTAAGGAAGGAGAGATTATTCAGGTACGTAAGCCTCCTGTTACGTATTCTTTTAGAGTATTACAGACTATTGAGAAACGGGTAGGAGCTAAATTGGTACCAGAGGTCATGGAAAATGTAACGCCCCCCGATCAGTATGAATTATTGGAATTGAGTAAAATCAGTGGATTTGTGGATAGAGCTCGGGGTACGGGACGGCCAACAAAAAAAGAGCGGCGCAGCTTGGATGAGTTCACGACTCTGGAGTTTATAGATGATTTTGATTTCGATTTAGAGGAAGAAGAGGACTTTTAAAGTAATCGCTTTTTTTATTGTTGATTCGGATAGTTCTGTTGAATGATGTATGGGAAAATGGGGATACGTCCTTTTTTCTCGTTGCCGGAACGTCAACACTCCGAACAATTTTCCGTCATACGCACCATCCTCATGCCCGCACTGCCTAATCACTTTTCCTTGAATTGCGGACTTGCCTGCAACACCCCATCCTTGTAATGCTCTTCCGCTATCAAGATAAAGTCCTCAAAGCATTTGACAGTATAATCCCCAATAGGGTCAATGGGTACTATATCCGCTTTCAACAGGAAACGGCCGCCACTCAAATCACTTTCCCAAAATCTTTCACATGGAACCACGCTCACTTCCAGCCTATAATTATCCGGGACTTTTATACTTTTTCCGCTGGGTAGTTCAATCATTTCACGAGCAGTTCCATCTGTACCGGAGACAAAAAGTAGGCACGAAAAATGATTTTCGTTAATACTTGATTTCAAAAGTAGACATTTGGCAACTTTTTTCAGGGATTTCATTTCCGAAAGCTGACACATTCCATGATGAGTAACCAATGGGAGCGGGCCTTGCTCCCTCTCCTAAATTATGGACCTTAAATGTACTCATATAATTTGTATTTTAGATTTTCATCGGTTAGACTTAACCGATTGAGGAATAAACTTTTAGCGAATTATTTGAAAAGTGGCGGTAACGAGTTAGCAACCGTGCGAATTTCAGCGTTTTGCGTTGCTATGCTGTCAAATAACTCTTTCATTTGCAGATATAGCATCTTTTTTCGAAAGTACGAACTATCGGCGGCAGTTTTATAAAATCGACTGGCGAAAAAACAAATAGAATTTTCCAAAATAGCTTGGGATAAGCCATTAACGAAATACTTTCTTTTAAGAGCACAGTGGTTTACCCAATAAAATTATATACCTTTGTAACAAGTTAAAGAAGATGTCGCAATGATCGGATAAAAGAAGCATTGATTGAGGCGGGGATTAGTCAAACTGAATTGGCTAAACGACTTGGCAAAGGTTTTAATATGGTCAATCTATACGCCACGAACAAAGTGCAACCGCCTATACCCGTACTATACAGGATAGCGGAAATACTGAATGTGGATGTGCGTACACTTCTTGTACCTAACGAAATAAAAAAATAGACATATGGCAAATACTAATCTAAAAGAAGCTAAGGCGGCTAAGAATGATGAGTTCTATACGCAATTTCATGACATAGAGATTGAAATGAATGCCTATCTTGAATATGACCCGGACGTGTTTAGGGGAAAGACTGTATTGCTTCCTTGTGATGACCCCGAATGGAGTAACTTTACCCGATACTTTGCTGCCAAGTTCGATGAGTTAGGCTTGAAAAAACTGATTTCTACGAGTTATGCTCCGGATAGCAAAAAATACAAAACACCTTATCAGCCCTCTTTGTTTGAGCAAGAAGCGCCTCAATTCGACCCGTCCAAGGCACAGGTAAAAGGTAAGATATTCATCTTGGAACGAGACAAAAGCGGGGACGGACGTATCAATATTGATGACCTCGAATGGAAGTATATGGATGGTGACGGGGATTTCCGAAGCAAAGAAGTTACCGAACTTCGTAATGAAGCGGATTTTATCATCACCAATCCGCCGTTCTCCCTCTTTCGTGAGTTCTTGGCTTGGATTGTGGAAGCTGGGAAGAAGTTTGCTGTAATAGGTAACATGAACGCAATCACTTATAAAGAGGTCTTTCCCTTGATAAAAGATAACAAAGTTTGGTTAGGTGCTACAGGAAATGGAAATGATATGGTTTTTGGCGTTCCTGACGGAGCTAAAGTAGATGAGAAAGACAAGGCTAAAGCTGCAAGATTGGGATATGTCGGTAATTATACCCGATTAGGTAATTCATGTTGGTTTACCAGCATAGAGCATGGCCGTCGTCATGAACCATTGCCACTGATGAGCATGGCAGACAACCTCCGCTTTTCCAAACATAAGGAACTGAAAGGCAAAGCTGCCTATGACCGCTACGATAATTATGATGCCATTGAAGTACCTTTTACGGATGCCATTCCTTCAGATTATGATGGAGTGATGGGAGTTCCTATATCCTTTTTGATTAAGTATTGTCCGGAGCAATTTGAAATCTTAGGTCGTAATCGTGGTGTCGACCAAGACCCTAATAAAATATATGGTAAAAGTGCTTATATTCATGGAGTTGAAGTGTTTAAAAGATTATTTATTCAATATAGGAATTTGAAATCTTAGGGGCTACTGAAAGTGAAGGCAAAGGCTTTTCAAATGGCTTATGGAAACCAGATAGTCATATTGCACAACCCCTTATTCATTCAGATAGAGTATATAAGCGTATTTTTATCAGTCACGTAATATAAATCTAATGAGAACTCTTGCATATATTTCACGGTTATCAATAGTGAATCGTTTCCCATGATTGGGATTGTTTTCGATATATCTATCCCTAAGATTTCAAATTTCTGATTAGAATACGGAAATAAGGTGATATGCCATTTATGACTAAATCCCTATCATCATTTCCTTTTCTAAACCTTAAGATTTCAACTTAAAACTAAGAATTAAAAGCATAATATTATGACTCAGCATAATGCCATCAAGCTTTTTGAAACCAAGAAAATTCGTACTATTTGGGACGACAAAGAAGAAAAATGGTACTTTTCCATAGTGGATGTGGTGGCTGTCCTAACCGATAGCCCTAATCCTCGTAAGTATTGGAGTGTCTTGAAAACACGTTTAAAAAAAGAAGGAAGTCAGTTGACTACAAATTGTAGTCAACTGAAAATGAAATCGGCTGATGGAAAGATGTATTTAACCGATGTCGCAGATACTCAGCAGCTTCTCCGTTTGATTCAGTCTATTCCATCGCCCAAAGCAGAACCGTTCAAGCAATGGATGGCACAAGTGGCGACTGAACGTCTTAACCAAATGCAAGACCCCGAACTCTCTATCAATCAAGCACTGGTGGACTATAAGCGGTTGGGGTATTCGGATAATTGGATTAATCAGCGTCTCAAATCCATAGAGATTCGTAAAGACCTCACGGATGAATGGAAGCGGCACGGATTGCAAGAGGGAGTGCAGTTTGCTACGCTGACCGATATTATTTATCAGACTTGGAGTGACATGACCGCCAAGGAATATAAGCAGTTCAAAGGTCTGAAAAAAGAGAACTTACGTGACAATATGACCAATAAGGAATTGGTGCTAAATATGTTGGCGGAACTTTCCACCAAAGAAATATCTGAAAGTAAAAATCCGGAGACATTTCGGGAACACATGGATGTGGCGGAAGCCGGTGGTGAGATTGCCCGCAATGCCCGTATGGAGTTGGAAGCCAAGACGGGCAAGGCAGTCATCAGTCCGCTGAACGCCAAGACTGGCATTGCGCTCAATTCATCTCCGGAAGAAGAAGACACAAAAGAATAATCCTAAAAAGTGAATCAATATCATGGAGACAACATTGCATACAGAATGGACTGTCGAAGACATCTGTAAAGGGTTTACCTACAACGAATTGGAAGGTAAAGGTCTATTTGGATTGGACGGGCGGCTCACTATCCAACCCGAGTATCAACGCCATTACATCTACAACGATGGGAAACGTGATGTAGCGGTAATAGAATCCCTGCTGAAAGGCTATCCTATCGGACTAATCTATTTCAACCGGACTATGGACGGACGATTTGAAGTACTTGACGGGCAGCAACGTATCACTTCTATCGGTCGGTTTGTTACAGGGAAATTCGCCATCAAGGATGAAGCGGATAACGTGCAGTATTTCTCGGGATTACCCGAAGAGCAGCAACAAAAGATTATGCAATCCTCTCTGCTGGTATATGAATGCGAGGGTGAAGAAAAGGAAATAAAGGAGTGGTTCAAGACCATCAATATTGTGGGCATTCCGCTCAAGGAGCAGGAATTGCTCAATGCCATCTATTCGGGCGAGTTCGTAAATGCAGCCAAGCGGGTGTTCAGTAATTCCCAAAATGCGGAAATACAGAAATGGAGTCATTATATCAAGGGAGATGTGAAACGGCAGGATTATCTGGCGGAAGCCCTCCGGTGGATTTGCGACAGTAAGGGGATGAGCATTGATGCCTATATGAGCATACACCGTCACGAGCCTTCCACGGGAGAATTGGAAAGTTATTTCCGTTCTGTGATTGACTGGGTATCGGCTACCTTTACTATGGTAGAGCGTGACATGTGCGGCTTGGAATGGGGACGGCTGTATGAAACGTACCATGCCACCCCTTATAGCACCGTCCATGTCGCGGAACGGGTAAAAGCCTTGCAAGCGGATGAAAGCGTGCGGTGTCCCCGAAATATTTACGAATATGTACTGGGTGGAGAAGAGGATAAAAAACTGCTTGACATCCGTATCTTTGGAGAATCAACCAAGCGGGCTGCTTACAAGCGTCAGACCGAAGCGGCTGAGAAACAAGGAATTTCCAATTGTCCGCTCTGTGCGTTGGGGAATAATGCCAACAAGACCCGTATTTACAAACTTTCGGAAATGGATGCCGACCATGTGACTGCATGGAGCAAGGGAGGGGCAACCAGCATGGAAAATTGTGAGATGCTTTGTAAAACCCATAATCGTTCAAAGGGAAATCGGTGAAAGTGTGTTATTTTGAGAGAGTTAAATCAATTAATTCTCTCAAAATATGAACAATAAAAAAACATTTCACGAAGTTTCCGAGATTTGGTGTGATGCAAAGCGTCCGATAGTGAAGCATTCCACCCTATGTGCTTATCAGCTTACGTTACAAACACACCTATTGCCACGATTTGGTGCTGCGGAAAATATAACAGAGAAGGATGTCCAGCAGTTTGTGATAGACAAATGTACTTCCGGATTAGCAAGAAAAACAGTCCGGGATATAGTGGCAGTGCTCAAATCTGTTATCAAATACGGGAATAAGCACGGGATTTTCCATTTTGAAGAATGGGAAATCGAATATCCTACCCAAACAGAAAACAAACTGCCGCCCACATTGTCATTAAATCATCAGCGTATATTGATGCGTCACTTGCTGGAACAGCCCACTCCACAAAATATAGGTGTACTGTTGGCTCTCTGTACCGGAATGAGAATCGGTGAGGTTTGTGCTTTGAAATGGGAAGATGTGGATTTTGCACAAAAGACAGTCATCGTGAAGCATACTGTAGGCAGAATATATAACTGTGAGTTGAAATCTACAGAAAGGGTTCACTCTTCCCCAAAAACCAAGAATTCCTATCGTGAGATTCCTATATCCAAACAGCTTCTCCAAGCGTTGAAAATGGTAAGGAAACAATCTCAATCCCCATACGTGGTAGGCACTTCCACACAATCTAAAGAGCCCCGTTCTTATCGTGATTATTTTGGCAGGTTGCTAAAACGATTGGATATTCCCCACTTGGTCTTTCATGGACTTAGGCATACATTTGCGACCCGATGTATTGAAAGCCAGTGTGATTATAAAACTGTCAGTGTCATACTCGGTCACTCAAATGTGGCAACGACACTTAATCTGTACGTTCATCCTAATCTCAATCAAAAGAAACGGTGTATTGACCGTATGAGTAATTTCTTGGGAATAACATGAGTTAGTCTTGGACTCTATATATACATGGGGACAAAAAATGTCCTCCATGTATGTGATGCGCATGATTGACTATAGCTTGAAGCCTTTATTCTTTTTCTGAATAGGCTTCAAGCCGACATTCTGTTGTAATCGTTCAAATTGTTTCTTGAACCATTCCCCGATATGCAGTCCGTCAATGGTAAGTATCAGCTTTCCATTGTTTGTACCAACTTTGGCAGTAACATCATTCGTCTTGAACTTACGCCTATGCTCATCGGAATAGAGTTCGCCGTTGTACGGCAATGGCTTGCCTGTCATTAAATCCTCCAATAGCACATCTTTATCCTCTCTAAACTGCATAAAACTTCTGAGCGTGCAACGATAGGTTTCCGACGTGCGTTGCTTACCCATCTGTTGCAATCGGGCAATAACCCCCTGCATAAAGTTGAACAATGATTGCTCATTGGCTTGTTTGTGAAAGGTTGATACTATATCATCGGCTGTGTATTTCATTCGCTTTTTCTCTAATTGGCTGATGATGGATTGCAGTCGCTTGATATCCCAATCGATACGCTCCCGAATGGATTGAAGATAGTTCTGTCTGCTGGTATGGACCACGATTATTGAGTTTTCTTCTTCATCCCACTCGTGCGCAAAGAGTCGGTAATCCGTCTTTAGCTGACGGATTACACGATTCTGAATGATTTGATAATAGATTGTTCCCTCTTTTTTCGCTGTCGTCGAGGGGCGAAATTTTAACTTGATACTTGCCATAGCCTCACGGTTTTGATTTCTTGTTTGGGAAAAGCCCGTAAAAGAACTATTTATTTTCCTGAAAGAAACAAGCCCGCTGCCATCCGGCCCATAAAAAAATCCGCGGCAACTTCCCCATACTGACTTCTTTTCTTTTTCCATACGATTTCCTGTTTTTAATGGTTTACACTCATACTCTTTCCGAAATCAAATCCTTCGATGCCGCCACTGCTGCCGCCACCGGAATCAGAATCGGAATCGTCCGGATCGGAAGAACCGGTTTCCCCCCCCCCTCCGGAAGCCGGCTCCGCTTTCTTCACCAATTGGAACTTCATGGCAAAGGTAGGTAATCCCCGAGGAACTGGTTCCCGCACAGTCGTCCATCCTCCGTCACGCTCCGAAAAAGCATACATACTTCTCTTTTCGTTCCCCTTTGTAAAGATTCGTACAGACAGGTAAGAATCCGTACGAATCCGGTAAAGGCATTTTCTCACCATGCGGGAAACCGCCGGAAAACTCTTAAGAGTCTCTGCGGAAACTGTCGGAGTTTGCGGAAAAACT
>CANQSM010000069.1 GCA_947626525.1 uncultured Phocaeicola sp.
GTTTTCTGGCATTTATAGGAGTCTCGCAAGATTCTGCAGCCGTCATCTGCAGCCTTTAACTGAATATCCCTATGTATGCCGGTATTTTTCAACAAAGTCAAATAGATGGTTCTTTCCGGTTTAAACATACTGTCCTCAAATTCCAGATTGTATTCAGTAGAGTTCTCTAGTAAATGAGATAAGTAGTTGACACGAGCTAGAGACATTGCACCGCTCGGCTTATGCTTATTCACCATCTCGTTGATGTATATAGGTGTAGAGAAATAAACCTCATCACATATACGAGATAAGAATTTATTAAAGCTGGTCTTAGAATCAATCTGGAACTCATTTCCTCGATACACCCAAACGACATCTTGGCTATATCTAAATAATGCATCTAACACACTCGCATTAAGCAACCCTCGTTCATGGTTCATCAAAGCTTTTAATTCTCGATGAGCAACTTTGTCTGCGCTATCAACTATATTTTGAACATAGGCAAGCTTATCTAACATCCAAATATGATCAATAACTTTATCAGTTCGCTTAAAATAAGCATATAATATAGCCTCTTCGACAGTACTGGTCTCTTGTTTGAGCTTCTCTAATGTCAATGATTCATTAAAGACAAGATTAATATATCCGTCAATCTCATTTTGAGGTTGTTTATTAATTGGATAGTCCGATATAACATACTCAAAATATCGAGGTGTCCCCTTACGATAATATGCAGCATTAGCAAACTCTACGGGAAGAGAGAAATTCTCAAGAAGTTTATCAACAACATCTTTAGAACGAGGTACGATTCCAGAGGCTTTTAGTAATTCACTTTCAATGTTGACGTCAGTACCCTCAAACAAAACATATTGCGACTTATATTCTGCATAACGGATTATTTTGTGCTGTGCTAACAAGTCAATCACACCCTCTGGAGATATAATTCCTAACGCATTCTTAGCATACAATGACAAATCTTTTTTAGTAAAGCTTACACCAGCATTACCGAATAAATTTATCATGCCAATAGTCTTGACAAGCTTAATTGCATCGTCTGCAACTTCTGTGTCAAACAGTCCTTCTACTCGCTCCAAAGAGACTCGAATACCTGCCCATGCTGCCGAATCGAGGTTAATCTCAGAAAGGAAAGAGTGGAAGTTATATATGTCGTAGTCATATACATCCGCTAGATTATAGGTAGTATGTTCACTATCTTTAAAGGACTGTAAAGAACCTCCGCCAGTCGATTCAAGAAATGAAAACAGAGTCCGTTCATTTTGGCCATATCGTTGAATCGACAATGTTAATGCATGGGCAGCAAATAAATCCAATGGATATAATCGTTCTGCTGTATCTTCATATTTAATTGACGGACTCGCAAACTTTGTATTTTGCGCTAAATCATATATTGATCTAAAACCATTGTTAAGGACGGATCTAGATGTACGCTCTATTCGTTTGGCTGCTAGATATAACAGTTGTTCAACTGGCTCATTGAAGACAATTTCCTGAAAGCGGCCTTTCACCTTATTCCATTCATGACGCTGAGATTCACTTAATGTGAGAGCGTATGAATTGAAATTCTGATGAAGTGTTGTAAGTAAAATTACATTACGTTTCTCGCTGTTAATAAACTCAGTAAACTTCTGAAATATATACAGTTCTCTCTCTGGATTATTTTTCGCGGCATACTCTAATAGCTTACCAAACTCGTCTATTACAATAAAAACAAATTCATCCCTTTTCTCTGCTTTAGCAAAAAATCGGGATAGATTCTCAAACAGATTCTCAGAAGCCGAATCGGGGAAGAGATGTTCAGTCAACAGGCTATGTAATGATGTATAATCTCCAACAATTTTGTGGAATCGGAAACGACTATATCCATTAAATTGACCCTTATTTGCTACTAGGACATGAGAGTTATTCACCAAAGAATCCTCTAAGGCCAAAAGAAAACTAGATTTACCTGTTCCATAAGAGCCAATAATATTAAATGAGTGAATCCCTGTATTGAATGCATCGATAATGCGTCCCACAACGCCAAGAGCATTTGGCGTTACAATATAGCTCTTTGGGTCAAAAGTGCTATGTTCTATATTTATTGAGAGGGTATATTTCATATTACTCAGTCAAGTAGTGGTTATTGAGTATCGTATCTTTGGATAGATTTTCTCTAATCTGTAATTCTTTAATACCCGCAACATCAGAAAATACTATTTGGGTGGGGTATAAAACACACAACTGTTTTATAATACTTAACAAATCATTATTTGTTAAGCAAAACATTAGTGCCAAGTCTTTCATGGCCTCAAATGATATGCTTTTGCTATCAGGAAATTGAACAAGCAATGCAAATAAAAATATATTAGCTGGGATGCTATTACGAGTATCATAATTGAAGATATACATCCCATCTTCCGTTTCTTGAATAAGGTTCAACGGAGCCAATAGCATATTCGACTCTTCAATGCTCCCATTACTATGGCTACAATAGTTATGGAATAAAACTCCTATATCACGTTTAACTGTATTTTCGTTGTAAAGGTTTTTATAGCTCGTGCCATCAAAGCATAGATGCTTAATGAAATTTTGAAGTTTTATACCATCAATTAAATTACGCTGTTTATGGTAATCAATAAAAGTGCTTTTATAAATTGTTGCATAATCTTCATTTATAAGATTAAAATGCAACAACCATAAGCTGCCCATATCTTCAAAAAAAGGATCATAGCCATTTCTATCACTCATAAGTTTATGAGCTAACTGGGTTAATTCTCCTTCTGCTTTCAATAACCCAAATGCTCGCATCCAATATTTAATGGAATTGACCATATTCTTACCAACTCCAAGGTGCACAACAGCATCTTCATTATTAAAACTATGCCCTGCAAGCACAAAGTCATATCCGCGTTTTAACCAATGTGATTTGCACGCAAATGATTCATGCCCCGAGAATACAGGTTTTTTCATACATTGATTCTTATTTATTATTTATTAAATCCTTTATATCAACATCTAATACTTTAGCTATATTGACCAATGTATCTAATGTCGGCTGTGTAACATTTGAGCACCATTTTGAAACAGTAGATGGATCTTTACCTAATTGTTCTGCCAACCATTTTCCTGTTCTTTTCTGCTCAACCAGAACCAGCTTTAATCTATTAACATCCTTCATATAAGTACTAGTGACATTTGACATTCTGCAAATATATTGAAAAATATTCAATCGAGAGTATCTATAAGCAACAAAATAGCGATATAGCATAAACATTTGGCCTACCTCCATATGAACCTGCATAGAGATAAGCCAAGTTTCTAATTACTACAAACCTGTCAAGCGATGGGGTTAACCTGCTCCTCCGGCTGCCATTCGACAAGCAAGACGATTGCCTGATATTGCTCCCTAGTCAGAACTGAATTAGCATCGTCCGAGCATTCGTATTCCCAAGGCAGTTCGTAGACGGAGCCTTCTTCCTGATAGCCCATATAATTGTGATATGAGTCGGGAACCAGACGCACATAATCCTCTTCGAGCAGGATCCTTAAGAGCTTCTCGGCGTCGTATATCAGCATCGGTGCTCCGGCCTTATACAAAGCTGTAGCTACTTCAATGGCTAATCCGGCATTGGCAGAATAACTGTTGGAAACAACAATTTTCCATCCTTGTTGCTGGTCGTGTGAGGCAAAGATATTCAGACGTGAAAGCCCAAGTTCTCCGTAATGGTCAGTTGCAAACCGCATGAAATCCTCCGGACTGTCAATATCGTACATTTCCGTCACATCAATGAACTTCTTCCGCTTGTAGTAGACCACATCACGCAGTTCTTCAGGAACATCCTGCGGATCTGTATGGATATGTCCTCCGAGTTCCCGCTTCCGGTGATAAGCCTCATACACCTCATTGGCAATGCGGTAATATGTGCAATACCTTCGTATGGTCATGGTTTCAAAAAGAGGGGCAGAATGCCCGTGCATCGAGTCCTCCAATGCTTTGATGGCCGTTTCCCGATCTTCCACCTCAATTTTGAAATTCGGCACTATGCGGTTAAATTCTCTTTGTGCAATCCGTCCTATACGCTGCTGATACGGCAGGTTTTGTACCACGTAATCGTTGAACCCGTCGGGATTTGCGACAATGACATCAATCATCCGTTGCAGATAGTCGAAGAGGCGGGTTAGATTCTCCCTGCACCACGTATCATCTGGTTCTGCATTCGTACACTTGGGACAATTCGTAATGATAAAATGGGTATGCTTCCGGTCCGTAACACGGATTGACCGGGAGTCCCCATATCTGCTTGAAGCGACATGGAACCACCGGGTCTCCATCGGGTTGGATGCAAGCCAATCTGCAAGAAACGCTTCCCGAATGTCATATTCCCCCGAAGCGATCAATTCCTCGGCATCCCCCCACTCTTCCGGCACAGGCCGTGGCACTTCGACATAGAATCCCCGATACTCATCGTCGCCCATTACAGCCAGCCGCTCAAAACAATGTTGAATCTCAACCAGCCGTTCAAGCATATCGCCATCAACGCCAATCTCCCATTGGCGGCTTTCGCCCAACGCCTCCAAATGCGAGGCATTCAAGCCGACCTCCTTCGCCAAATCGGAAAGGAGCTTTCTGTCAATAATCTTTCTTTCGTTCATTTCTGTATGTCCATTAAATTTCAATAAACCTGTATTGTATCTTCATCTTACTGTTCTCCTTTCCTTGATTGTTCAATCTGTTTCCCTATGATTGACTTTACCTGTGCAAACGAGACTGGTGTGAAATTGTTGTTGTCCACTCCGACATCATATTGTGTCGGAAGAAGCATACTCATCCGAGAAGCATCCTTTCCAGTATTGTTCCTGCGGGTATGTACGTGTCCAAAAAGCTGCCAGGTGTCATCGTATGAGCCGCCATAGCAAAGGAACGGACAGTGATTCAGATAAATCTTCTGCTTGTCCACCTCGATATACATCTGCATCGTTATCTGCTCGAAGTATTTCGTGTAATTCTGCCTCAGGTTCTTGATGTCGTGGTTACCGGAAATAAGGTATATTTTCCCGTTCAGCCTGTTCAGTACGTTTACCCATTCGGCAGAACAGCCCAGACAGAAATCACCCAGATGGAACACGATATCCTCCGGACCGACTACTCGATTCCAATTGGCAATAATCGTTTCATTCATGTGCGATACATCCTTGAATGGCCTGTTGCAGAACCTGATGATATTGGTATGGTTGAAGTGGGTGTCGGATGTAAAGAACACCCTGCTTCCGTCAAATTTATAATTCATAATCTTTCATTCATGCGCATCACTGCGCGGTTAATAATATGTTACAATTCAGCCCGTGGACGGAATTGACAGAGAAGAGCACATCGTGCGAACGTCACCAACAGGCACAAAACAAAAACCGTCGAAAAGTTTGGTAAGGACTCTCCGACGGTTTTCATTTATCGTTTCAGCGAGATACCAGCATCATCGTATCCCCGATGTTCTATCAAACGCTCGTCGGAAAATGTCTCCAAAAGTATAGAATGCTCCAATGCCCGAAGTATGGACACACGACAATCTCTCAAGGCATTTTATGCCTCGATCTGATACAGTGATCCAGTTGTTCATCCTTCTTTGCAGCATTGTAAGCTTTATGTTTTTATTCAATTGACAGCGCAAAATTACGGATTTTCTTGAGGACCAGCAAATTTCTTTAGAGAAAAGCCGATATGAAGCAAAATGTGTGATCCATAGTGCAAAAGTGCAGAACAGTTATATTCTTTTTGGTGTCAACTACAAATAGTACAAAAGGTTATATTTTATATTAAAACATAAAGTAATTATTATTGACTTTTTATTAATGTTCGAAGATATTATTTGCATGTAAGATTCATTATAAAGTTTATTAGGAAATGAATATTTGCTCGGTTTCGAAAATTATAATAATTTTGCATCAAATACCAATATATAGGCAAATAATGAAAGATTTGAATCGTTTGAAAATTGTCTTAGTAGAACAAAAGAGAACAGGAAAATGGTTGGCGGAACAATTAGGAAAAGATACTTCCACAGTTTCAAAATGGTGTTCCAATAAAATACAACCATCGTTAGAAGTGTTGACACAAATTGCCAATGTCTTAGAGATTGATGTTCGTCAACTAATAAATAGTAATATAACTACCAGTAATTAACATATGAATATTCAACGAACTGTAGCCGAGCGTATTGCCAAACTGGAGATTGAGATGGCGATTTGTCGTGTGAAAATGGAAGAATGCACGGTGGAAAAACAAAAGATTCTGGACAAGTATTTGAAATAGAAATATATGAAAGATAAGAGAATATTATTGGCGATTTTAAAAAGGATGTCCACTTCGTATGGCAAGCTATTCTTGGTTGTTATTTCTATTTTCAGCCTGCTGTTTATAGCCTATTTATTCTATGCAGGACATACTTTAAGGTCATCTCAGGAACGTATAAAAGACTATTATACTGAGCATATCAATAAAATTGATAGTGTGTATTGTGGTATATCAAAATATAATTTGGCATGGATAACCGAAACCAAAAAGATTAGTGATGCGGTATTGGCAGATTCTTTGGTGAAATATACGTTGGGAAGAACCAAAATATTATCAAAGGCTCAATATCAAAATCTCGTTACAGTCATATCAGAACATTTCAAGCATGTTGATCAACTGCAAGAATGTCATAAAACAAAGTTATTACAAGATTCGATACGATTGAATGCAGAGCGTGTACTATTAGAAGGCCAAATCAAGAATATGGTTGATTTACACTTGAATAAAATAGAGCATGAATATAATAATATTACGCTTTGGGCTGCAATTCTAACCATTCTATTTTTAGTATTTAGTTTTTATTCCATATACAAAATGGATGAACTGATACAACAAGGTAGAGATGGTGTGCTGGACATAAAACAATTGAAATCTGATGGAGAAGAGCGCATTAAAGATATTGCGGCAGATTTGAGAAGGCAAAATGCTGCATATACTCGACAGTTGAAAAAGAGTCTATCAGATCAAAGTAAAGAAATATTGGAAAATTCTATGGCTGATGGGCGGACGATCTTGCAAGAATATGATGAAAAAATGAGAAGTCGCATTCTAGAGTTTGAAGAACAGCAGAAGCTCCTTGTCGAGATTGTTAATGTTTTCAGAAATAGTATTAACGATATCAAAAAACAAAAAGGTGATTCAAGCAATGGATAATTATCAATTATATAATCAATATTCTGCGGAATATAGGCAGGCAAATGATTATCATGGGCAATTATCGACAAAAGAGTTTGAATTGCAATTGATTAATATCGGAATGAAATATGACACGTCTGCGAATAGTTTTCAAGGTCAACTTAGTAAAATGAATCTTGAAATGGAAATTCACGCTCTAAAGCAACAGCGTAATGCACATATCTGTAGTGCAATAAATTATGTATTAGATTTGGCAAATAACGAGATTACCAATTCGCAAGGAATAATTATATCATTAGCTTATATGGCATTAAGTGCCATTAACTCTTTTATAAGCACTCAAAATATTGAATTGAGTTTACCGTCCTATCTTCAGGTAAAATTGAATCAAATCTCGGATAAACTCATTATGTCGAATATGACATTGTTGAATCTAAAATCAGAGGTTAGCAGGTTGAAGCTTTTATGTAAAATATAATTTAATCAACGGTATCAGATTATCGAATTTTCGCTAAGGACTCTATGATTATTATTTCAGCATAATCCGAGTGGCAAATTCGCATTTTTCTGCGTTGACCAAGCGTAATAGAGATATTTTGTAAAAAATGAAATAATAATGTACAATGGATAATTCAATCAACCAATATGCCATAGGTGAACTTCTTGATGGAAGGTATTTCTATATACCATCCTACCAGAGAGGATATAGATGGACAGAGAAACAAGTAGGTGATCTCTTGCGTGATCTTCTTTGCTTTGCTAACGATTTTGCGAATGAAGGGAAAGAAAAAAAACAGGATCAGTTTTATTGTCTTCAGCCAGTCATCGCTCGTCCAATCACAGATGAGGATAAGCTTAAATCTATGTTTGGAGCTGAATACAATGAAGGTATTCTCAGTCATGGCGTGTGGGAGATTATAGATGGGCAGCAACGTCTGACAACTATATTTCTACTATACAAGTACCTTCTCGATCAGAAAGGATGGGATGCGGAAACTTTAAAAGAAGAGGAAGATGGTAAAGAACTATATCATATCTGCTATGCTACTCGTGACGGTTCTACAAAATTCCTTGAAGGATTGACTATGAAGACCATCAAGGATAGCGATGAGGACATACTGAAAGACAACGTGGATTACTTTCATATGGCAAATGCGTTCAAATATATAGGTGAATGGATTAAGACTGATGGTAAAACTATCAATATTCGCTATCAATTGGGTGGCAGTCTTGACAATATCAGAAATTCATTCTTTAAGCTTCTAAATGGTATGAGTGACACCAAAAGTGGCTCTGTACAGATTTTATGGTATGAAATCGCAGAAGTAAAGGAAAAGAATAACATTAAAGAATTTCAGAAGATCAATACAGGAAAGATTCGTCTTACAGATGCGGAACTTATCAAAGGATTGTTCTTATTGAAAAAGAACTTTACCTCTAGTAATAAATATATTAAGCAATCTGAATTGGCTTTAGAATGGGAATATATTGAGAACACACTTCATGCAAACAATTTCTGGTATTTCCTTCAGAAAAAAGGATATGATATGCCTAACCGCATTGACCTCCTTTTTAATCTGATTTACAAAAAGAATTCTCTGAAAGAAATTTCTGAAACTGAATGGGATGTTAAAATAAAGGAAATTGATGCTCAGTTAATGGATGCAAGACAAAGTGAGATATTCCGTTTCTACTACAACCGTTTTGAAGGAAAAATTGGCGAAGATCTCCAGCGTGAAGTTGCTACTGCCTGGGATGAAGTGATGGAATTATTCAGAACGCTCGATGATTGGTTCTGCACCCCTTCTATTTATAACTACATTGGTTTACTCAGTCAGTGTGGAGAAGACCTTTGTAGGCTTGTTCTTCATTTTGAATATATGCCAGAAACTGCGTGTCGAGATGATTTTGAGAAATACCTCAAAGAGCGCATTTCATACCACTTACGTGGTACGAAAGTCGACGCTGAGAATAAGCAAATTCTCAATACATACAATAAAGATCACAATACTATATACAAGTTATTGTTGACCCTAAACATACATCTTCTGAATGAACAAAATCAAAAGTTGGGATCAGAATCAGATGTATATAAATTCCCATTTGATGTACTTAGTGCTCAAAACTGGGATATTGAACATATCGACTCATTCCATACTAATGCTTTGAAAAGAGACAAAGATAAACAGGAATGGATTAAAATTGCTATGGCTGATCGTAAAGATGAGTTGAAGGATGATGAGCTTACTGCTTTAAAACAAAAAATAGATGAAAATGCTTTAGACGATGCCATTAATATCTTGAAAAAGAATGCGCAAGAGGTGGAAGTAGATGAAGAAATCAAGAACACCATAGGTAACTTGACACTACTTGATGCAGCTACTAATAGAATGTATGGAAATAGTTTGTTCTGTACAAAAAGACGCATCATCATAGAACGTATCAAACAAGGGGTCTTTGTACCTATTGCAACACAATATATCTTCGCTAAATTCTTTGATGAGAAAGGTACCAACCGTTCTTTATGGACAAAGGAAGACATGGAAGCATATCATAAATACATCTATGATGCCCTGATAAAATATATAAAATTAGAGGAGGTTGAAGAATGAGTAATAGATATACCTTTTTAGATATTTACAAGAATGATTTAGATCTTAATAAAGATGCAAAGGTTAAAATCAGTCAAATAGTTATCCCTAAGATCCAACGTCCATATGCTCAGGGAAGACTAGATGGTGTATGTACTTACGTACGCAATACACTATTGAATGAAATGTTTGCAAATTTCAAAACAGATGAGGTTTTTGATTTCAACTTCATATATGGAATTGTTCGTCCTTCTAATGAAACCTATGTAATGGAATTATTGGACGGGCAGCAACGTATGACAACCTTATTCCTGGTTTATTGGTATATTGCAAACCGAGAGCTTAACGAAGATGAAGAAGCTGATAATGAGATACGTAATGCACTTGGCCGTTTTGTCTATGAAACACGTTCCACTTCAACCGTATTTTGTCATAGATTAGCATCTTATCGCTTTGATCTTGCCGACACAAAACCATCAAAGGCAATAAAGAAAGCAAAGTGGTACTTCAAGTCGTTTGATAGAGATAGTACGATAAGTGCTATGCTCGTTATGCTTGACGCTATTCATGATAGATACAATAATCAGGATAGCAATGAACTTTACAAGAAACTTGACAATATTCAGTTTTATGTAAAGTCTCTCGGTTACTTTAACCTGTCTGAAGAGCTTTATATCAAAATGAATGCGCGTGGTTTGCAGTTGAGTCCATTTGAGAATTTCAAGGCAGACCTAATCAATTTCATTAATAATAAAGAGTACGCTCCATATAAAGAACTTGTTCCATTATACAAGAAAGACAGCGATGATAAAGTGGAATTTAACTTTAATTTCTCTGTTAAACTTGATGCAAAGTGGATAGATATTTTCTGGAAAAAGGGAGATGAAAACTTTGACGCTGCATACATGAGCTTCTTCTCTCGTTTCTTTGCTTGCAAATATATAGTATCAACAAAAGATATCGTGTCGGATAGAGATATGCGACAGGACAAAACAATACGTCAGTTATATACTGATGCAGAGAATAGAAATGAAGCAAATGAGTACCTTGGTTTCCAGGAATTCGAAGATTTACTATCCAAACATCCAGAGTTTATCATGATTTTGGATAAGGTTCTTGATGTATTCTATGAGTATGATCATAAAGATGGCAAAGGATTTATCTATAAATCAATGCTTCCTTCATGGGAGAAGAAAAATTCTGAAGATGGCGATGATTTCTATAGTAACTTGTCATCCAAGATGACTCATTCCAAACTTATTTTATTGGGAGCAGTCATTGAGTTTATTGAAGCATACGATACATTTGACATAAATGTGTTCAATCAATGGATGCGAGTAGTATGGAACATAGTAGAAAATACGAATATTGACAGCTTAACGCCTGTTTCTTCTTTAATACGTAAACTTTCTGCTGTTATTCATAACACAGCCATAAGATCTTCAGAAGGTTTATCATTCTATGCAGCCCTTTCTCAATGGAAAGATGATAACAACGACGAACGCGAGAATAGAGCCCTGCTCGAAGAAATAGAAAAAGCAAAGCGTATTTCAGAGAACAATGATTGGCTTGACTTGTTCATACAAGCAGAAAAGCATCCATTCTTTAAGGGTATGGTATTGTTTTTCTATGAGTCAGGCTTATCGCTGGATAATTTCAACCACAGATATGAGTTAGCTAAAGGCATGTTTGATGAAAATGGTATTTCCGAATTATATCGTAAAGATCATATGTTAATTCGTGCCATTGTTAGTCAATTCAATTCATGGGATGACCTAAAAGAAAGATATGTTACTGAACGAGCTGAGTCTAACAAGTATTTGAAAAACATTCTTGCTTCTCATGAAAGTGTACGTAATATGTTCTCAGAGTTACTGAATGAGCCTGATGAATCTGCAGTTGAGAGACGTCTACATGAATACATAGAAGAAGAAAAGGAATTCATCTCATGGAATGGTGGTAATGACGGATACTGCGACATGGCAGTAAAAAGGCTTAGAAAAGACATCAAACTTTATGATTGGATTGCTGCAGAGGAAAGACAAAACAAATCTGTTTTCCGCATTTACTGGTATGAAGGTCATATTATGTTCGCAGTTCCAAGAAAGCAGTACGCAAAAGTCGCCCTTGATACAGAAAGAGCAAAGACAGCATATAAAATTGCCGAAAACTACGGGATGGACTATTATGATAACAATCAGTTACAAATGTATAAAAAATATGGAGATAGTTTCGGTAACGAGATTTGGCTCAAACAGGATAGACAGAATTGTATTCTGTGGATTGGGTTCTGTCAATACCATGAATTAAGGATTCAGATAGAGTGTAAGACAAAGAAATATGCCAAGGAATTATTGGAAGTGTTCGAAGGAAGTACCTACATCGATGATGATGAAAGATGGATAAAGATACCATATCAGAATCACTTCAAGTATCAAAAAACATATAGGGACTTGGCTAAAGTTCTGGAGAATATATTTGAGAAAATACCTGAACTTTAATCCGCAATTTAAAGATAGAGATTAATGTTGACTTCCCAAAGTATTAAGGCTAATTGTGGCATAGTCATTATCAGATGACTACGTATTAAAACACCTTATAAGTATTTGACTATGATCATAACATGCAACATATCCAAATTGTATCTTTGTAAGACACTATAAAATCTTTTGTGTAAATAAAAATATGGGATTCGAAGAGAGTTCCGTATTTTTTATTTAAAGATTACAAAGCTCTGTCCAGAATTTTGTGCGTACTTTCCGGAACTGCCTCCCAGAAGTGAATACGAACTGACGGAATTGGGCAGAAGCCTCTTGCCGGTTATTGATTTCATGGAAGACTTGGGAGACTTCCATAGAAGTCAGTTTGAAGACATTGGTTGATGATTAGAAAAAAACTCTTTATTCCTATCTAACGTCTTTTGTGTGAAATAACCAAGGCTTGATACATTTTTTCGAACGAATAACACCTATTATCTCACACTTTTTCCAACGAATCAGATTCCCTTTATACACTTTTACATAAAAACTAAAACTTGAAATCTACATTTTTCCTTGAAATCAGCAACACCGTAAAAGATGATCGAGGAGATCCAATCAAATATGATTTCTTCTGATGGTATGGTTCGACGGGTTGCTGCACTTTTACTTTATCCCCGTATTCATATATACGTTCATTAAAGTAAAGTCAAAATGAGGGAAGAAAAGAGATGGCTGCGACACTTCAAATGGACTCAGCCATTTTTCTCTTTTGGCTGCAAAAATATGAGCACCTCAAACGTACGCCAAGCAAAATATAATTCAGCTCAAAACACTGTATGCCACATACAATACAAGTCAAACGAGATAATCTTGATGTTTTTACTAACTTTGTGCCGTTTATAAAAAGACAATTATTGTTCAACAATATGAAATGGCAAGTTTGCATATAGCTGCGCATAACAGATAGTATTCTCAATGTAATCTATTTAGACATACAGGCTTCATATTATAAGTCTGTATGATTATTTTGCCATTATATCAAATTATCACATTACAGACAAGTAACATCAGCAGCTCACTTAGCTTACTGTATTTTAACATGTTGAACAATGAACTATACATACAGAAACATCTGGCTCATCAACTTTCCTGTCATGATGAGCATCCTTATCGAACAGCTTATAAATATAACCGATGCCATCTTCCTTGGGCATGTCGGTGAAATAGAATTGGGAGCATCGGCACTTGCCGGAATATGGTATCTGGCCATTTATATGCTCGGTTTCGGATTCAGCCTGGGCCTGCAGGTTGTCATTGCACGGCGTAATGGTGAGCGGAACTATCCTGAAACCGGCAAGACATTCTTTCAAGGACTGCTTTTCCTGTCAGGTCTGGCAATTCTGCTGTGCACCGTTTCGAAAATATTTTCCCCCATTGTTCTGGGCAGACTGATTGCCTCGGAGGAAGTATATGCTGCTGTCATCGATTATCTGGACTGGCGCATCTGGGGATTGCTGTTTTCCTTCCCATTTCTTGCATTGCGGTCTTTCCTTGTCGGTACCACACTTACGAAGCCTCTGAACAAGGCCGCACTTGCTGCCGTACTGGTCAATATACCTTGCAACTGGCTCCTTATATTTCATTTTGACATGGGTATTGCCGGTGCTGCAATGGCATCGTCTTTTGCCGAATTATGCTCATTGGCAATATTGTCAGTCCATATTTTACGGAAAATGGACCGGCAAGCCTATGGCCTGAAATGGCAATTTAACAAGAATATATTGCAGCATGTCTGCCGTGTCTCTATCTGAAGCATGTTCAATCAGTTCATCGGTGTAGCCTCATGGTTTGCCTTCTTTGTGGCAGTTGAACATCTGGGAGAGATGGAATTGGCGGCTACAAATGTCATACGCAGCATATCCACCCTATTTTTCGTCATTGTTAATTCGCTGGCGGCAACCACGGGTTCATTGGTAGGCAATCTGCTTGGAGCCGGACAAAAGGACCAGGTTGTACCGTTATGCAACAGGGTTATCCATATGGGATACGCCGTGGGAGGCCCGCTGATTATCCTTTCCATCGTCTGTTTCAATCCGATTTTCAGCATTTATTCTGGGAACGGGGATCTGATGCGGACAGCTCATCTGCCGTTTATAGTAGCCCTGCTGAATTATGTTTTCGCCCTGCCAGGTTATGTATACATGAATGCCGTAACCGGAACAGGTGCTACACGTACGACTTTCATCTTTCAGGCTATAACCATCGTAGTCTATCAGATTTATTTATGGTCTGTAAGCTGTTTTAGTACATCCCTTTCCGTATACTGGACAGCTGAATATCTGTACGTGATATTGTTGTGGGTGCTGTCGGTTATCTATCTCAAGAACAAGTGATATTGAATATTCCTATCTGTTTTGTAACTTTTATGGAAGCGGTATTGTCAGACTGGATGATTGTAAGTACCTTATTTTTTCCAAGGACATCAAACGCATATTTTTTACAGCCAGAAGCCGCTTCTTATAAATAATAATCGGATTATTCTGTACAGTATTATCTTTACACTTTTCCATAAAATAGGCAACTTTATATCTCCGTATTCATATGTTCTCGTGACTAAAGTCAAAATAAGGGAAGAAAAGAGATGGCTGCGCATGGCAAAATAAAACCCTGCATGCCCAATTTTTGTAGACGGGGCCTGTCGGGGTAAATAGTGCTGTTATTGCTTCTTTCCTCTCTGTTTGTAATTACCAGTTACAATGAACAGATTCACGAATATACTTGTCGTAAATAGCAGCAACACCTTCCATTTGTTCCGGAGTCAGTGCAGTGAGTTCTGCAGCCTTCACATTTGTCAATACCTGCTCGCACTTGCTGGCACCAGGTATTACCGCACTTACAGCATCGTGCATCAGAATCCAGCGTAGAGCATAGGGAATAAGGTTTTCTGTATGGAACAGTCTCTTCAATTCCTCCACGGCTTGTAACCCGAGTTCGTAATCAACCCCGGAGAAGGTCTCACCTTTATCGAATGCTTCACCGTTTCTGTTATAGCTGCGATGATCATTCTTACCAAATACAGTATCCTTTGTGTATCGGTCGGTAAGAAGACCACTTGCCAAAGGCACACGGGCCAAAATACCGATATCGTTTGTTTTTGCTGCCGGGAACAGTTCCTCCAGCGGTTTCAGTCGGAACATATTGAATATCACTTCTATGGCTGAAATAGGGTATTCCATGGCCTGCAAGCCTTCTGATACCTTCTCAATGCTGACACCATAGTGACTGATTTTCCCTTTTTGCACCAGTTTGTCCATACCTGAAAACAGTTCATCTTTCTGGTATACAGATGTGGGAGGGCAATGCAGAAGTACAAGGTCGAGATGTTTAACGCCCAGGCGTTTTAGACTGCCATCGATAAACTTTTCCATATTTTCTGCTGTATACCCATCTGCTGTGTGAGGATTCAATCCTCTGCCACATTTAGTTACAACAAAGAAGTGATCTTTATGCTTTGCAATAAATTTGCCGATAGCGAGTTCGCTGTTACCATCATTATAAATGTCAGCTGTATCAATCAGATTTATACCACTTTCATAACTTGCCTCCAGAATTTTCTGAGCTTCTGCCTCGTTAAAAGGATCACCCCACTTGGTGCCAAGCTGCCAGGTTCCAAGGCCAATTTCACTGACCATTCGGTTTGTTTTACCTAATCTTCTTTGATTCATAAAGTCTTTCGTATGTTGATTAATTATTCTTTCCAGTAATCTTCTGACGTATAGTATATCATCTTTTTGGTCATACCGCCATCTATTACGATGTTTGCTCCGTTGATGAAATCATTTTCAGGCGCAGACAGGAACATGACCATCCGTGCTATGTCTTCAGGTACTCCCACCCTGCCGGACGGGTGCTGTCTGTGGTCTTCTTCGGACAGTGTGTCATAGTCTGAACACTGTATCCATCCGGGACTGATGGCATTCACGGTAATTGGAGTTTCCGAAAGCGATACACAAAGCGTATTGGTCAGTGATACAAGACCGCCCTTCGATGCTCCGTAAGCCTCCCAGTCTGCCTGGTTCTGATGCCATCTCGTAGAGGCGATATTGATGATTCTGCCGTAATCCATCCCCTTGTTCGCTTCAATGAATTGTTTGCAGCACATGAAACTGCCATAAAGATTGGTATCTATCACCTTATGGAACTCTTCGGGAGTGATGTCGAACACGCTCTTCGAGAACTTGCTTATCGCACCGTTGTTTACCAGCGCATGTACTCCACCGAAATTTTTCCTGGCATACTCAAAAACACGGCAGATGTCCTCATAGGAACACAGATCCGCTTTCTGGAAATGTATTTCACTGCTGCTGAAATCTGCGCTGTTCACATCCACTGCAATGACGGTGAATCCGTTATCCGCAAACATGTTGACGATAACTTTTCCTATTCCACCGGCTGCACCGGTCACTACGGCTACTTTTCTGTTTTCTTTCATACTTATTTCAATGAGATAGCTGTTTCCTTTATTTCGCTTATGATGTCATTCTGACCTGTGATGTCATCCGGTTCATATGCCGAAACCGGGATAAACTTTATCATATCCCAATGCAGATAATCACTTATTGCATGAAACTGCTTGTCAATCAAATCATACTGGATATTATCCAAAGGGTTTGCTCCGGTTGCTATGACTATTATCTTCTTTTTGACTGTCAGACGGGAGTTTACAGAATAGAATTTGTCTATAAGCAGTTTGATCTGGGCAGATACACCCCAATAATACACGGGAGTGCCGAACACTATGACATCGGACTCTATCAGCGTCTGTAATATTTTATTGCTGTCATCATTATGAATGCATCCGTTTTCTTCTTTCTGGCAACAGTTGCAGTTGCGGCAGGCTTTTATGGAGTTCTCGTACAGATTATACTGGACTACACTATGCATGGAATCCAATGAGTCCTTGAAACAGAGCAGAGCTTTGGAGGTATTTCCATTTCTGGGACTTCCGTTTAATAAGGTAATTTTCATAATGCTAATTCTTTTATCTTGTTTTTATTATTATGATTTCCTTAAAAATATGTTGTAGGCAAATAGGGCAATTCCGGAACTTGCATCGATTACAACAGCTAACTTCTTCACATATATTGCTTTTAAAATTTATCCAAAAGTAATATACTACACTCGATTATAAAATACATGATAAATTGCACACATACTGATAAATTTATTCGTATATTGATTTATAGTATATTATCGCTATATTTGCAGAATTATTTTTCAAAAATATATGTATAGAAGAAAACTTCCTTTAGATTTGTCTTGTGGAATACGTATAACAATGAGCGTTATCGGTTCAAAATGGAAACCATGCATCATTGACTCATTGCGTGAAACATCCAAAAGACCTAGTCAGATCCATCGTGAAATACCTGAAGCTGTATCAAGGGTTCTGGATCAAAATCTAAGAGAACTTGAGGAACATGGTATTGTAAAGAAAACAATCTTTCCGGAACTACCTCCCAGAAGTGAATATGAACTGACGGAACTGGGCAGAAGCCTCTTGCCGGTTATTGATTTCATGGAAGACTGGGGAGAATCCCATAGAAGTCAGTTTGAATGCCTAGGTAAATGAGTACATATACATCATGTACACCGCTTCGTAAAAACTTTCCTCTTTATTAATCTAATGTCTTTTGTGTGGTTTGATACATTTTTTCAAGCGAATAAATCGAATTTGCCACACTTTTTCCAACGAATAAGAGTTCCGTTATACACTTTTCCGTCAAAATTGAGGCTTAAGAACTACACTTTTCTATGAAATCATCAACTTTACTTTATCCCCGTATTCATATATACGTTCATTAAAGTAAAGTCAAATTAAGGGAAGAAAAGAGATGGCTGCGCCATGAAAATGGTTTCAGCCATTTTTCTCTTTTGGCTGCAAATCTTATAAACAATCCGGTTGTAAAGGTCAGTCCCAAACGGCCACTCCAATCAAGCTCCAAATACATCACTTGGAATCCGAAAATATCCGTGAACCCATCCTCGATTTTACACCCCATTTTGGCGAAATAAACCCCGACATGCCCTATCTTTGCAGACGGGGTCTGTCGGGGTCCAAAAAGGCTGTTTTTGCCTTTTTCCCCCTCTGTTCGGAGGGGTCGATGAAAAAAAACGTTAAATCTTCGATTTTTCGCAAAAAAACAAGTAAATTTTTGAGTAGTCTACCTTTTAAGTCGTAAACTATTGATAATCAATAAGAATATAATAGTGCGTCGGAAACATAAAGGGGGCGGGACGTAGTGCCCGGCGTTACAACGAACGGATGAGAGATATAGGTATCAGACGCTTGTATGATGTGAACAATTCATTAATATATTAACCAATTAAAAAATCAAGTATGTTTGTAAGATTAATTAGGGATATTCAGTTAAAGGCTGCAGATGACGGCTGCAGAATCTTGCGAGACTCCTATAAATGCCAGAAA
>CANQSM010000070.1 GCA_947626525.1 uncultured Phocaeicola sp.
TCTCATACCGGTTCGCCGCCTAAAAACAGACGGCTGGACTGTCTCAAGCTTTCCTCCTCTTATATAGAGGCGGAAAGGACGTGCGCAAAGATAGCGAATGTTCCTGAATTACAAAAAGATTCGCCGTTTAAAAAATCGGTGATTTTCCCCTTTTCCCTGACAATCCGGCTCCGTTTTCCTGGGCCATCTCCCCGCATGCGTCTGTCTTACAGCCTGTTGCGGAAGCTTTCCGCCTCTATATAAGAGGAGGAAGGAAAGAAAGCCTTAAAGCAATCCGCAAGACAAATAAAGAGGCATAAAACGTATATTTCCCTTATTTTACTAAAATCAATGAAAACTTAAAGGCAAATGTCGAGTTTTCCGCAAAAATCCATTATTTTTGCGGAATCATATATGGGCAATGCGCACGATACACTTGAAAATAGTATGGTTAATCGTATGCTGGGGATGCTTTTCCACTTGTTTTCAGTCCGCCTCAGCCAAAGATTTTGTAGTGGTTATCGATGCCGGACATGGCGGGCATGACCCCGGAGCCACAGGAAAGATATCGAAAGAAAAAAATATTAACCTGAATGTGGCACTGGCCGTAGGGAAACTGATAGAAAACAGCGACCGGGAAATCAAGGTAATCTACACCCGCAAGAAAGATGTCTTCGTTACACTTCAAGGACGCGCCCAAGTAGCAAATAAAAATAAGGCAGACCTATTTATTTCCATACACACCAACGCGTTGGCAAAAGGCCGGACAGCGCAAGGTACCGAAACATATACCCTCGGTTTGCACCGTACACAAGAAAATTTAGAAGTAGCCAAGAAAGAGAACTCCGTCATTCTGATAGAAGACGATTACCAGGCGCGTTATGCCGGTTTCAATCCGAATTCGTCCGAAAGCTACATCATGTTTGAATTCATGCAGGATAAAAACATGAAACAAAGCGTACAGCTTGCCACCCTTATCCAAAAACAGTTTAAAGGCACAGCGCGCCGAACCGACCGCGGAGTACGCCAAGCCGGATTTCTGGTATTACATGCCACATCCATGCCAAGCGTCCTGATAGAGTTAGGATATATCTCTACCCCTGAAGAAGAAAGATACTTGAACTCCCAAGAGGGTATCCGGGCGTTAAGCAGAAGCATTTGCCAGGCAGTGCTGCAATATAAAAACGCCCAGGCAGGCCTCTCTCCCGAGACGCCCATCACAGAACCGGCAGAATCGGCAGTGGACACAGAGACTCCGGACACACAATCTGAAAAGGACGCGGAAAAAGCGCGCCCGGCCCAATCAAGCCGGAGCGGCCACAAAACAGAAAACAAGGCATCTGTCTCCCAAGAAAAGCCTGTATTCAAGATACAAATACTAACCTCTCCCTCCATATTGAAAAAGAATGACCGCAGGCTAAAAGGTTTCAGTCCGGTTAATTATTATAAGGAGAACGGCATATATAAATACACTTACGGAGAATCGACGAACTATAATGAAATTCTCCGCTTAAAGAAAAAGGCGAACGCCTCTTTCAAGGACGCATTCATCATTGCCTTCCGAAACGGGAAGAAGATAGACATACAGGAAGCTATACAAGAATCTAAACGCAACAAATAAACGAAAAAGACTAAAAAAATGAACGGTCTCACAAAAGAAGCAAAAATAGGAGTGGCAGGAATCGTAGCCGTAGCCACGTTGTTTTTCGGAATCAAATTCCTGAAAGGCATCAATATGCTAAAAGCGACCAACTATTATTATGTAGAATTCGAGAACGTAGGAGGCTTGACCCAATCCAGCCCAGTCTACGCTGACGGGTACGGCATCGGTATCGTACGCGACATCGCTTACAATTACAAACGCCCCGGGCATGTCGTGGTAGAAATAGAAGTAGACAAAGAATTCAGAATGCCGGAAGGCAGTTCGGGAGAATTAGTCGCCGAAATGCTGGGAACCATCAAGATGAACTTACTGCTCAACAAAGAAGCGACCCGATGGCATGCCGCGGGAGACACGATTCCGGGACATGTAAACGGAGGACTGATGGAAGAAGCGGCCCGTCTGGTACCGAAAATGGCACAAATACTTCCCCGTCTGGATTCCATCGTTCTCTCGCTGAACCAACTGTTAGCGGATCCGGCCCTATCGGGGACCTTGCATAATACGGAACGTATCACGGCGAATCTGGCCGCCACTGCCAGCCAGCTCAACCGAATGATGAACAATGACATCCCACAACTGGCCGGCAACCTGCATACCATCAGCCACAACTTTGCAAACATCAGCGAAAACCTGAAAAACATAGATTATGCTTCCACTTTCCAGAAAGTCGACTCCACCTTATATAATATACAATCCATTACCGAAAAGCTAAATCGGAAAGACAACTCACTCGGGTTGTTCCTCAACGACTCTTCCATCTACAACAACCTGAATGCGACAAGCGCCAATGCGGCTGCCCTTTTGGAGGATTTGAAAGCGCATCCCAAACGGTATGTGCATTTCTCTATTTTCGGTAAAAAGAATAAGCAATAAAAATATTTATATAGATTTTGTCTAAATAACAAGCCGGCTCTTTTTTTTTAAGGCGAACGGATGTAAAGTCCTAATACACCTGCAAAAAAAAGAGCCTTATTCTTTTTGGGAAGATTTAGCCATCGAAAGATAAACGGGTTGAAATACACTCATTTCCAGGAGGTTTGAATATTACAAAAGCTTTGCGAAAAGCCTCCCGGGCACATCATTTTTAAAGGACTGAAAGTTAGCGTCTTATTATTCCTTACAATTTTGCAAGAAAAGGCTCCTATTGTTTTTCTAAAATAAGATTCCCAATTTTGCATACGTAGAAGTTTGGACAATTAACAAATGTAGCATTATTAGCCTTATGATCGAAAACAATCATGACGAGCTTTGGAACCGCTGTCTTAAAGTGATAAGAGATAACGTTCCCGAGCCGACTTTCAACACATGGTTCGCGCCCATCAGACCTGTTAAATATGAAGGAAACACACTGACCATAGAAGTTCCCAGCCAGTTCTTTTATGAATTTATAGAAGAGAAGTTTTTAGGTTTGTTGCGCTCGGCCTTATACAAAGGCATAGGCGAAGGGACGCAGCTCATGTACAGCGTGCTGACCGCAAAAGGAAAGACACCGGGAGAAGTAAGCCTTCCCTCGGATAATCGCTCCATATCCGGTCCTTACGTTCGGCGGAAAGACATGCGTAAAAGTCCTGCCCTCATGGATGCTCCGGCTCCGCAGGATTTAGATCCGCACTTGAAACCGAATTACAATTTCGAGAACTTCATTGAAGGCAGCAGCAACAAACTTCCCCGGGTGGCAGCAGAAACCGTCGCGCGGAATCCGGGCAAGACAGCTTTCAATCCTCTATTTATATACGGCTCATCCGGATTGGGTAAAACTCATCTGGTCAATGCCATAGGCAATAAAATCAAGGCTACATATCCGGAAAAACGTGTTCTGTACGTATCGGCCCACCTGTTTCAGGTACAATATACGGACTCGGTACGTAACAATACGGTAAATGATTTTATCAATTTCTACCAAACTATTGACGTGCTGATTATTGATGATGTGCAGGAGTTCGCCAGCCTGACAAAGACCCAAAACACATTCTTCCATATATTTAATCACCTGCATCAGAACGGAAAGCAGCTGATTCTGACTTCCGACCGTTCGCCGGTCATGTTACAAGGTATGGAAGACCGCTTGCTGACCCGTTTCAAATGGGGATTATTAGCGGAACTGGAACGCCCCAACACAGAACTCCGAAAGAACATTTTAAAGAGTAAAATGTATCGCGACGGACTGAAATTCCCTGAATCCGTAGTGGACTTCATCGCCGAGAATGTAAGCGAAAGCGTCAGAGATCTCGAAGGTATCGTAAACTCTTTAATGGCTTACTCCGTAGTATATGACAGGGATATAGATCTCGAGTTGGCGGAATGTGTGGTAAAGAAGGTCGTAAAAGTAGAAAAGAAACAGCTGACCATCGACCATATTATAAATAAGGTATGCGGCCACTTCGAGATGGATGTCTTGTCTATCCAGAGCCGCTCCCGCAAGCGTGAAGTGGTACAAGCCAGACAAATAGCCATGTATCTGGCCAAAAAGTACACAGAAGCTTCGTCTTCCCAGATTGGGCAAGCCATCGGAAAAAAAGATCATGCTACCGTCTTGCATTCGTGTAAAATGATAAAAGACCAACTGGATGTGGACAAAGAATTGCGTGCCCAGTTGGAAGACATTGAAAATGAATTGAGAAATTAATAAAAGGCCATATCATGCTGTTATCAAAACAGAATCTGATATGGTCTTTTTCCCTTCCATGGATTACTATCCGTAACTTATCAGGCACGAAGATTAAAGGAAACCTTGTTTCTTTAAAGTTCTCAGGAATGTCTCCGACATCGCTTCATTGTCTTTCCGGGTATACCGAATTTCAGCAAAGACTTGTGCCAGGGTCTCTTTCTTATTTTCCTTCACAAAGAAATCATTCTCCGGCAAAGATTCCTTATAGGCATACAGCCGATCGATATCCGCACGTGTATAATCATGATATGACTCCTGATGCACAACGGCCTCCAAAGGCAAACGATCCGGCTGTGCCGGATTTTCATCCGGATAACCTACGGTCACGGTAGCGACAGGCATTACCAAACGGGGTAAACGCAACACATCCACAATCCGGTCCGGATTATAAACAGTCGTGCCCAAATAACAAATTCCCAGTCCCTTTTCCTCGGCCAACGTACAAAAAGTCTGGGCCAACAGCAAGGTATCAATGGAAGCGTTCACAAAAGAAAGGAAGTTATCATAACCCGGCACAGCTTTCCGCTCCTTACACCAAACGGACGTACGATGAAAATCCGCGCAAAAAGTAAGCACTACAGGAGCGTTCGTCACCATCGGCTGATTGAAGTGCAACGGGGCCAGCATCTCCTTCATCTTCTGATCACGGGTAACCACTATGCTATACAACTGCAGATTTCCCATAGTAGAAGCCCTACAGGAAGTTTCCAGCAACTGATCCAACAACTCAGGAGCAATATCCCGCGATGTGTATTTACGTATCGTCCTTCTTCGTTTTACATTGTCCATAACTACTCCACATTTTAATTTAACAACAGATTCGAACCGTCATCAATCTCCATGCAAATGTATACATTAATCTGATATCTATAGGAAAGATTCATGGATTTTCATCTTCCGAATTTACTTTTTTTATAAGCCATGTCACGAACATGCTCATAGAAGTTTTCTTTTTTAGAAAACTTCAGAGTATTTATTCAAAACAACAAATATTGATAATCAATAATTTAGTAAATCAAAATGGAAAACTTACAAATTGTTGATAACTTTCTTCCCGAAAATTTTGCTATAAAGAAAAACATATATAGTTTTGCCATACATTTGTTAACGATTGTCCCCACTTCTACAATAAAGGACAAAAAACTCATAAAATAAAGATACAGTGGAAAAACAAAAGTACTCTTATGACGAAGCCTTTGAGGCTTCTTTAAAGTATTTCAAAGGTGATGAACTTGCCGCGCGCGTCTGGGTTAACAAATACGCCGTCAAGGATTCATTCGGAAATATCTATGAAAAATCACCCGAAGACATGCATTGGCGTATAGCCAATGAAGTAGCGCGCATCGAATCAAAGTACCCGAACGCATTAAGCCCAAAGGAACTTTATGATTTAATGGATCAGTTTAAATACATCGTACCGCAGGGAAGCCCGATGACAGGAATCGGAAACGATCATCAGATAGCTTCACTGTCCAATTGCTTTGTTATCGGAATGGATGGATCCGCAGACTCGTATGGGGCCATTATCCGTATCGATGAAGAGCAAGTGCAGCTGATGAAACGACGCGGCGGTGTAGGACACGACCTGTCACACATCCGTCCAAAAGGTTCTCCCGTAAAAAATTCCGCACTCACGTCCACCGGGTTGGTTCCTTTTATGGAACGCTATTCCAATTCCACCCGTGAAGTGGCCCAGGATGGCCGACGGGGTGCGCTGATGTTAAGCGTCTCCATTAAACACCCCGATTCCGAATCATTTATTGACGCCAAAATGACGGAGGGAAAGGTGACAGGCGCCAATGTATCTGTAAAATTGGATGATGAGTTCATGAAAGCGGCCATTGACGGACGCCCATATATCCAGCAATTTCCTATCGACTCCGCCCATCCCAGTTATGAAAAGGAAATAGACGCTTCCGCTTTATGGAAAAAAATAGTCCATAACGCATGGAAATCAGCCGAACCGGGAGTATTGTTCTGGGATACAATCATACGCGAGTCCGTGCCGGACTGTTATGCAGACTTAGGATACAAAACGGTCTCTACCAACCCTTGCGGAGAAATACCTCTCTGTCCCTATGATTCTTGCCGCCTGTTGGCTATCAATCTTTATTCTTACGTAGTAAATCCGTTTACTCATGACGCCTATTTTGACTTTGAGCTGTTCAAGAAACATGTAGGATTGGCACAACGTATCATGGATGACATCATCGACCTTGAACTGGAAAAGATTGACCGCATCCTGGAGAAAATCGACGCAGACCCGGAAAACGAGGAGGTGAAAGGCTCTGAAAGGCATCTCTGGAAGAAAATCTATAAAAAGAGCGGACAAGGCAGACGTACCGGAGTAGGGATTACCGCCGAAGGGGATATGCTTGCGGCTATGGGTCTTCGCTACGGAACGGAAGAAGCTACGGCCTTTTCCGAGGAAGTACATAAAACCATTGCTTTGGAAGCCTATCGTTCATCCGTGCGGATGGCCAAAGAACGCGGAGCATTTGAAATCTACGATGCAGAGCGCGAAAAGAACAATCCATTTATCAACCGGATTAAAGAAGCGGACCCTGCCTTATATCAGGAAATGGTTCAATACGGACGACGCAACATTGCTTGTCTGACCATCGCTCCCACCGGAACGACCAGTTTGATGACCCAAACGACTTCCGGTATCGAACCGGTATTCATGCCGGTATACAAACGCAGAAGAAAAGTCAATCCGAATGACCCGGAAGTCCACATAGATTATGTAGACGAAACCGGAGACGCATTCGAGGAATATATCGTTTATCATCACAAATTCCTTAAATGGATGGAAGTAAACGGTTTAGACACCTCCAAGCAATATACGCAAGAAGAAATTGACGGCCTCGTCGCCAAGTCACCTTATTATAAAGCGACCTCCAACGATGTGGATTGGTTGATGAAAGTAAAAATGCAGGGACGTATCCAGAAATGGGTAGATCACTCCATCAGTGTAACCATCAATCTTCCCAACTCCGTAGATGAAGACTTGGTGAACCGGTTATATATAGAAGCATGGAAATCGGGATGCAAAGGTTGTACGGTTTATCGCGACGGTTCCCGCGCAGGGGTACTTATCTCAACGAAGAATGATAAGAAAAAAGAAGAACTGCCTCCCTGCAAACCGCCTACGGTAGTAGAGGTACGTCCTACCGTATTAGATTGCGACGTGGTTCGTTTCCAGAACAATAAGGAGAAATGGGTCGCTTTCGTTGGCTTGCTCAACGGACATCCCTATGAAATATTTACCGGTCTGCAAGATGATGACGAAGGAATCTTACTGCCTAAATCCGTTACCAGCGGACGCATCATCAAAAATGTAGACGAGAATGGATATAAACATTACGATTTCCAGTTCGAAAATAAGCGCGGATACAAGACGACCATTGAAGGACTGTCTGAAAAGTTCAACAAAGAGTACTGGAACTATGCCAAACTGATATCCGGAGTGCTTCGTTACCGAATGCCTATCGAACAAGTTATCAAACTAATAGGTTCGCTTCAGTTGAACAGTGAAAGCATCAACACATGGAAAAACGGTGTAGAGCGTGCCCTGAAAAAATATGTAACAGACGGCACGGAAGCCAAAGGACAAAAATGTCCGAATTGTGGCCACGAGACATTGGTTTATCAGGAAGGATGCCTGATTTGCAAGACTTGCGGCGCTTCAAGGTGCGGTTAATTTCCCTCCACCCCGTCTCCCCGGTACGGCCGCTCAGTCCGGTCCCGACATTTTCCGGTCGTACAAGCGGGTAATTCCATATTTTTATCTAATTTTGTGCCATGTGGCAGAAAGCGGAAAACTTTCTGCCACACGGCACTTTTTTTACTTTATATTGAAAGTATGATACACATTACATTCCATATCGAATACCACACAACGTGGGGAGAAGAGCTGAAGGTCATCGGCTCCATACCGGAATTAGGAAATCTCACCATAAAAAAAGCCTTTCCGCTTCAAACAAACGACGGCACGCACTGGTACGGTACAGTCTCCATGGCTTCCACTGAAAAAGAACCGATTCGTTACCACTACTGTGTAGTGAAAAACAACGAGCCAACGGCAGAAGAGTGGAATCTGTTTCCGAGAACAATACAGCCCTCCTCTCAGCAAAACTGTTATGAGACCTATGACCAATGGAAAATGGTTTCGGGACAGCTTCACTTTTACAGCTCGGCCTTCACCGAATGTCTGCTGGCACGGCATGGAGAAAGCAGTCCACTCCGGACCTATAACAAAGAGCTGGTCATCAAAGCCTACTGTCCGCGCGTTCACAGCGACTATGCCATAGGACTTTGCGGCAACCAGGAAGCGTTAGGGAACTGGGACCCGGAGAAAGCCGTGATACTAAACGACCGGAACGCCCCCGAATGGCAAGTTGTCTTGGATGCCTCTTCCCTGACATTTCCATTAGAATATAAATTCGTATTGTGCAACCTCCAAACCGGGAGAACAGAAGCCTGGGAAACGCACAACAACCGATATAAGAGCCATCTCGAAATAAAAGAAAACGAAACCGTCATACTGGCCGACCATTACGTTTATTTCGACCAGCCACAGTGGAAAGGAGCCGGAGTAGCCATCCCGGTATTCTCTTTACGCTCTACCCAAAGTTTCGGTATCGGTGACTTCGGCGACCTGAAAAAGATGATAGACTGGGCGGTCCTGACTCACCAGAAAATCGTACAGATTCTTCCTATCAACGACACCACCATGTCGCATACCTGGATGGATTCTTACCCCTACAACAGCATTTCCATTTTCGCCCTGCATCCCATCTATTTAGATACCAAACAGTTGGGAACTTTACGTAATGCCGAACGACAAGCATTCTTTGACTCCAGACAAAAAGAATTGAACGAGCTGCCGCAAGTGGACTACGAGGCTGTAGAACATGCCAAATGGGAACTGTTCCGTGCCCTTTATGCACAAGATGGGGAAGCTACCCTCCAGACCGCCGAGTTCAAAACCTTTTACGAGGCGAACCGTCATTGGCTGCAGCCTTACGCGGCATACTGCTATCTGCGCGACCTCTATCATACGGCCGACTTCCGGACATGGCCCCAATACCACACCTATCAGACCGAAGAGATAACGGAACTTTGCCGTATGCATTACACGGAAATAGCGTTTTTCTATTACCTGCAATACCACTTGCACCGGCAATTGTCGGCCGTCAGCACCTACGCACGCCGGCATGGAGTAATTCTGAAAGGCGACATACCGATTGGAATAAGCCGCTGCAGCGTAGAGGCATGGGCCGAACCGCATTATTTCAACATGAACGGGCAAGCCGGCGCGCCTCCTGATGACTTTTCCGTCAACGGACAGAACTGGGGTTTCCCTACCTACAACTGGGACGAAATGGAAAAAGACGGCTACCGCTGGTGGCTGCGCCGTTTCCAAAAGATGTCCGAATACTTTGACGCATACCGTATCGACCACATCCTGGGATTCTTCCGTATCTGGGAGATACCCATGCACTCCGTCCACGGGTTGCTCGGACAATTTGCCCCCTCTCTTCCCCTGAGCCGGGAAGAAATAGAGAGCTACGGACTGGCGTTCAACGAAGAACTATTCACACAGCCCTATATACATACCATGTTGCTGAACGACTTGTTCGGTGATCGGAAAGAAGAAGTCATCGCCCAATTCCTCGATCCCATGGACGAAAAAGACCGTTACAGAATGCGCCCCGAATTCAACACACAGCGCAAAGTAGAAGCTTTCTTTCACGACAAGGATCCCCGCGATGCCCAGTTGCGCGACGGGCTTTATACCCTTATCAGCAATGTGTTGTTCGTTCGTGACAGCAAACAGCCTGACATGTTCCATCCACGCATCTGCGTACAGAAAGACTATATTTTCAGCATACTGACCGAACCGGAACAAAAAGCCTTCAACCGTCTGTACGACCAATATTACTACCATCGGCACAACCGCTTCTGGCAGCAGCAAGCCATGAAGAAACTTCCGGGATTGACGGGTTCCACCCGCATGCTGGTATGCGGAGAGGACCTGGGAATGATTCCCGAATGTGTAGAATGGGTCATGAACGACCTGCAAATACTGAGTCTCGAAATACAACGCATGCCCAAAGATCCCTATCATGAGTTCGGACAATTGGCACAGTACCCGTACCGCTCCGTATGCACTATTTCCACCCACGACATGTCCACCCTGCGCGGATGGTGGAAAGAGAGTCCGTCACAAATACAACGTTTTTATCATCAAGAGCTGCAACACCACGGAGAAGCTCCGACCGAAGCGACCGGGCTCCTCTGTGAAGAGGTCATCCGCCAGCACTTACGCAGCAACTCCATGCTGGCCATCCTCGCTTTTCAGGACTGGCTGTCCATGGACGAAACCCTCCGTCTTCCAGACGCTGATGCCGAACGCATCAACATACCGTCACATCCCCGCCATTATTGGCGATACAGGATGCACCTCACGCTGGAAGAATTGCTCCGGGCTGATTCTCTGAACGAGCAGATTCGCCGGATGATTGATGAAAACGGGAGGAATCCCAAATTTTAAGGAGATAAAACAAAAAAGGAACATGAAACTACAAAATACCTTTCTCCTCTTACAGGGACTACGTTTCTACGCCTATCATGGCGTAGACCCTCAGGAAACCGCCATCGGGGCACAATTCACTGTAGACCTGAGAATTGAAACGGATTTCAGCCGAGCACTGGAAACCGACCAGTTGGACGGCACCGTAAGCTACGCCTCCGTATACGATGCGGTAAAAGAAGAGATGCGCATCCCTTCCGCTCTGTTGGAACATGCCGGAGGCCGCATTGCCAAACGGCTGCTCCAGGACTTCCCTGCCATACAAAGCGTCCAAATACGGCTTATCAAACAAAACCCGCCTATGGGAGCAGACTGCAACGGGGCAGGCATTGAGTTCCTTGTGCAACGGGAATGACCCAAGGCGCTCCTCCATCCAAAAAGCAAAAGAGACCACATCTTTTATAACTAAACAGAAATCAACCATTACCATAAACCATTACTTTATACACATGAAAACACTTCTTTCCACCCTATTCATCCTCCTATACACCGCAGAGTTGTACGCACAACCCGTTTCCCATCCGGTTCCATCTTTCGAGATCGTCAAGGACATGCCTCTGTTCTACCGGCAAATGAAAGCACGCCTCACTTATCCGCTTTCCTGGCAGAACCACCGCAACCGTCCTTTCAGCGACTGGAAAAAGGAAGCCCGGGAAGTCTTGTATCAATGTCTGGCTCCCGCCACCCCTTCTGCCGAGTTTGACATGGAAGTGACCGACACGGAACAACGCGACGGCTATCAGGTACAAAAAATCAGACTGAACCTTTCCGAATATTCCCGCATACCGGCTTACCTGCTGATTCCCGACGGGAAAGGGCCTTTTCCCGCTATCGTCCTGTTTCACGACCATGGGGCCCATTTTACCATAGGCAAAGAGAAGATGGTTCGTCCGTTTCACGTAGCAGATACCATACTGGTTGATGCCGATGATTGGTCCGTCAAATGTTACGATGGGCAATACACCGGTGATTACTTTGCGCAAAACGGCTACGTAGTGCTGGCTGTCGATGCGCTCTTTTGGGGAGACAGAGGGCGCAAAGAAGGAGCGCGTTACGACTCACAACAGGCTTTGGCCTCCAATCTACTCCAGTTAGGCATGTCATGGGGCGCGCTGATAGCTTGGGACGACCTCCGCAGCGTTGATTTCATAACTACTTTACCCAACGTTGATGCCAACCGGATTGGCGTCTTAGGTTTCTCCATGGGTGCCCACCGCGCCTGGATGACCGCAGCCGCCACCGACAAAGTAAAAGCCGCTGCGGCAGTCTGCTGGATGAACACGACCGACTCGCTCATGACACTCACCAACAACCAGAATAAGGGAGGGTCGGCTTATTCCATGATTATCCCCAACCTCCGCCGCTATCTGGATTATCCACACGTAGCTTCCCTAGCCTGCCCCAAACCGATGTTCTTCATAAACGGGACACGCGACAAGCTTTTCCCGGTAGAAGGAGTGATAGAGGCCTACAGACAGATGCATGAAGTGTGGGACAGTCAACAAGCAGACGATAAGCTGGTCACCCGGTTGTACGACTCTCCCCATTTCTTCAGTAAAAAGATGCAAAAAGAGACGCTGTTGTTTTTCAATAAATGGTTGGGCGGTAAGAAATGACAGGGAAATATCAGTCCACACCAAAGGGAATCTTCTCCAAATAGTATAAAGTGTTATAAACAATCAAGAATTATTTGCTTAATATTTCTATATTTTGCAGGAAACAACTATCTTTGCACCGTCTATTAGGACAAATAATCCTATAGACAACGATAACGGGGCGTTAGCTCATCTGGCTAGAGCGCGACACTGGCAGTGTCGAGGTGATGAGTTCGAGTCTCATACGCTCCACAAAATCATTTAAAAAGCAGTATGTAAAAAAGGCTGTCTAACAACAAAAAGTTAGACAGTCTTTTCAATTTATATATCATGCCTTCTTCAAAAAACATTATAAACGTTTTATCTCTTCTTTAGATAATCCTGTCGCTTGTGAAATGACATCAATTGCCACTCCTAATTTTTTTAGATTACGGGCATTGTTCAAACTAGCTTCTCTTAGGCCTTCTGCACGACCTTCTGCACGACCTTCTGCACGACCTTCTGCACGTTCGGTATTGATATTGTCACGAAGTATCACAATATTGTCCAAGTGACGGTAGTAAGCGGACAACTCATCCTTCGTCATACTGGCCAGCTTCAATCGTTCACGGGCCTCTTCAAGACCTGGAGCCGTGGCAGTAGAAGGTATCTCACCAGTATTCAGGTAGTAAATCCATTCTTCCAAAGGACTTTTGGCTACCTGATTGAAATCGTTCACTTTCAATATATAGTATTCGGGATATAACTGACTCACTACATCCACTTTGAATGTCTGCTTCTGGAATGGAGTAAGTTCCAGAATATCATTAGTGTGGATACCCCTGAATTCCGTCTTGCCGTGATAAACAAAATCCTTACCATGTCCCAGTGAAAAATAGACTATGTTAACGCTATATACCTTACGGACCTTATCATAGCCTTCCCCCCTGTTTATATATTCAGTGACCAGCTTGGAAGCACCAAACAACATACGCTGAAAATAGGCATATTCATTATTATTCTGTACCTCAATCAGTACTAATTCACCTTTGGAGTCCTCAGCAAGCATATCCACACGATTATACTTGTCATATTCATCCTCCTGATTGCTTTCGCTCTCAAGAAGCTTCCGGATAATAATCTTCTCACCCAGTAACGTAGTAAGCAGACCTTCCAAAACACTGAAGTTGGCCTTGTTCCTAAGCAGACGTTTCATCGCCCAATCGAAACGGATTATTTGATTCTTATTGTTGCTATTCATAACCGCCTAATATATTGATTACTACAAAGGTAAACAAAAAGATTCAGAAAGCCAAAACAATATAAGGAAAAACCAACATTTTTCTCTCCTTTCCAGAACTTTTAAACCAGCAAATCCGGGGTCAGTAGAAATGGAGCAATGAAAATCCTCATATTCTTCAAACAGTTCCTACCGTTTCACACTCAACAGCCGGTTGCCGTTCTCCACAGGATTCCAACCATCCGTTCCACCCAAAACGGCAGAAATGTCGTAACGGGAAATATCTTTTAACTGCTTGCCAAACGACGCACGTGCTTTCGGATTGGCTCCTTCACCCTTGCTTTGGAATTCAGCATAATTCACAGTCGCTTCATTCTCTTTCTTTCCCCAATTGTTCCATCCGGCGGGAGCTATATGCTTGCCCAACTCGCAACGGATAAAGACAGCCTGAGCATAAGGACGCCATGGACGGGAGAGATAGACGGAGGTGGCCTCATCCGATGCCGTCATCTTACAATCATAAAACACATAACCATATTTCTTTCCCTGATCGGTGGAAGGCGCTGTCAAGTAACCGTTGCCAAGGCTATGGATGGTACAACGGTTAAACACTGCCGTCGACCAACCGAAGATGAAATCAACAGTTCCTTCTATATAGCAATCCTCATAGTACTGGCGGGAGTCTTTTCCATACGTATACAATGTATCCTGATTGCCCAAGAAACGGCAGTTTTTAAAGAAAGCCCTGTCACCGCTGACAAAACAAGCGACAGCCTGTCCTACCCGTCCCGCCGTATTCTCAAAGGTCAGATTCTCCGCATAGAAATCCGGCGCATAAATGTAGCATGTGGACGAACCGGAGGTAGACATCGGTGTACCCAAGGCATTGAGCTTGCCGGCATATCCGTCAAACGAAAGTACCGCTCCTGTCTGTCCTATCAACGAGATGTTGATTTTACATTCCGGCACGACCAGCTTTTCTTTGTACACGCCCGGACGCACCAATATCGTCGTGCGGACATCCTTACGGAAATCGGGCACCGCATTGATGGCCTCCTGTATCGTCATAAAATCTCCACTGCCATCCTTAGCCACCACATAATCATAGTAACGTACATATTTACCCAGTTCCGGCACCGCCTTGGCTATCGCTTTCACCGTCAGTTTCGTAATGGTACGTCCCCCATATACAGAAAGGTGCGTATTGTCTTTCCGCCCATCCGGACATGCTGCAAGAGTTTTCGGTGCAATCCACAGGTAAATATCCTTCGATTTTTCCGGCCCCAGCCCTTCCACCAAGTCATGAGTAATCTTATTCATATCGATGAAAGGCACATCCAACTCCTTGGCCACATTACGGGGAGAATCCAAATACGCTCCGTGCGTATCAATCAATCTTGTTCCCTCTTCCACTTCCGTGGTTCCTCTTCCCTGCAAATCGTCCTCAGCCACCGCATTCTTGTTTTCACCGAAATTGCGGCGGACTATCGAATTGAACAGGACGGGAATTCCCCCTTTCGCACGGGTCTCGTTCACAAACTTGCGCAAGTTCTCATCGAACGTCGTGCCCGGATCGGTATGACGTTTCTCGCCCTCTTTCTCATCGTTATGCCCGAACTGGATGAACACATAATCGCCTTTCCGTATTTTTGCCACGACCGCATCCCAACGTTTTTCGTTGATAAAGCTCCTGGAACTGCGTCCGTTCTGGGCATGATTATCTACCTTTACATGCTCCGTAAAAAAGCCGGGAAGCATTTGTCCCCATCCCCTCTCCGGGTTATCCCCCCACAAAGGCTTGTTGGCCATAGTGGAATCTCCAATCATAAATACCGTAATGGTATCATTCGTGTCCGTCTTGAAAGCGGACAACAGCAACAAGGCAGCCAATGCCGTAAAAATTCTACTTTTCATTTGTTATATATTGAATTAATTTACCCATATTCGTCACGTATACCTGAGTAGATATCCCCATCACCTCTTGATTGGCGGGATAACAGGACGTATCATATTCATCGCCTACAAAAGTATCCCGGTAGCAAGTTTCACTACTGGGTTGCTTCTCTGCTTCCGGACAAGGCTTGTACGGATTGGAAAGTGCCGTCAGCGGAGTCAGCCAACATCCTTCTCCTGTCATAGATTTCACAATCTGTTCCACCCGTTCCTTCAAACTTTCTTTTTTGCGAGCATTTTTCTTACGCTCCGGACGAAAAGCCACGTAATATTCAGGAAGCGGCATCAACTCGTTACACCAAAAAGGAGAATCTTTCACAACCTCTTCCCGAGGCATAGCCTTCACCTCTTCATAATGACGCCGAAGCTGCCCGACAGAAACAGCGGAAACAGAACTGTAATGTCCTATCGTATGAGCTATGTCCTGATCAATATAGTACGTTCCATTCCACACATTGCTTCCTTTCCGGTGTACATAAAGCGGCTTGCCGTTCTCCGGATCGATAAAACGGGGAACCAGAATTTCTCCCTCCTCCAACGGACGACGGCCAAAACGCGCGACCTCCGAATCAGGTAACTTCATAGATTCCAAAAAACGGATGGCGGCAGGAATACCGGACAGGAACTTGGTCTCCCCCGTCAACTTATAATAATCACACAGTCTGTAAATCATCCCCACCGTAGTGCCTGCATTAATACCGCGCGGTTCATACGAACGGGCATGCGCAGGCTGTAAATCTTCCATTGTGTATTGGTCGGCCCAACCAGCATACGGTTCTCCTTGCTGAAGGACCAGCATCAGATTCAACGCACGCATGATGGGTTCTTTCAGATTCTTCATCCCCAGTACCTGATAACATTGCAGCAAGAAATCGATATTATCAGAAATCACATCATCGTTCAACGTGATAAAAGAAGAGTAATCCTCCTTTCCTTGAAATACATGATCATATTTTAACGGATAACGTTGCGGCCACCCTCCCACCGGATACTGGCTTTCCAATATAAAATGAATAGCCTTGTCCAACGACGGACGAAATACGGGATCATATTTTTCCACATATATGCGCAAGAGGAATTTAGCCACATCACTCGTCACAGAATCATCAAAAGTCGCATTACCGTAATAATGTTGAAACTCTTCCATCCGCCAACCATTCTTTCCGATGGTGGCATACCACTCTTTCATGGAATTCTCGCCAGCCATGTCGAACATATAGTTCCACCCGCCACAGGATTCCTGCCCCCAAATTAAAACATCCGCAACTTTCTTGGCTTCCCCATAATAGTACTCGTCTCCGGTAGCATGGTATGCATCCAGCAACAACTGCCCTACCAGAGGAGTGCCCGGAGCCTGAATCCACACCATCGTACGTCGTGCCTCCAGCTCGCCCCACGAACGGGAAAAATCCGGCAAATAAGCCCAGACGAAACCACCTTTATAACTCACTTGGTCCATCATGAAGCGTGTAGCTGTCTTCATCGTCTTCAACACCTCATCATGCATCTTCAAATACTGCGCCGAAAGGCTTGCAAAAGAACAAGCTGCCATGACAACCCCCATTAACGCACATGTTAACTTATTCATTATGTTTCTCTTTAGAATTAAGTAAGTATCAGTATATTTCTTCCCCAAAAATAGAAGTTTTCGTACATTGCAACAAATATATGGGCGCTATTTTTACAAAACGGGGAAAATCACTACCTTTGTCCCTGAGCTAAAGAAGTCTCAAAAGAACATATCTTGCACGTCGTGACGTAGGCCATTGTACTTCGCAACGTTGCAAAGTAAACATTAGCACATTGACATTTAGCCACTAAAAAGAAAAAACGAATCATTTAAACCAATATATGACATGAAAACAAGAAGTGAAACATTTCTTTACGAAAAAGGAAAGCAATGGGAACCGGCGGGAGAAGGAGTCACCCGTCAGATTATGGGTTACGACGGACAAGTAATGCTTGTGAAAGTAAAATTCGAGAAAGGGGCCATCGGCACTCCCCACACACACTATCACACGCAGACCACTTATGTGGCCAGTGGAAAATTTGAATTTACCGTAAATGGCGAAACAAAAATTGTGGAAGCCGGTGACGGTATCTATATGGAACCTGACGTATTACACGGATGCACTTGTTTAGAAGCCGGTGTGCTGATAGACTGCTTCAGCCCGATGCGCGCGGATTTTTTAGGGAAATAAACACACAGAAAGGATGTTCCATAAAGAATACCAACAAGACAGGTCCTTCGTTCAAATGTCCTTCTTTATCCGTCAGCCATTCGCAAAAAGCCTCTGCATTTAATGGGATGGGACTGCTTACATTGGAATACACTAATATGCTACCTTGTCTTCCTTAGCAGTCCAATCTTCGAAAGCTTTCATCGCTTCACCCGGCAACAAGCGTTCCGAATGCAACCGTCTGTCTTCAGGCTTCAACTCCAATTCATCATATATAAAAGAGTCATCAAAACCGATGTGTTTTGCATCCGTTTTGGTATTTCCATAATACATTTTATCCAAATGCGCCCAATAGATTGCTCCCAAACACATTGGGCACGGCTCGCAGGAAGTATAAATTTCGCAACCGCCTAAATCGAAAGTACCTAGCTTTTTCGCGGCATCCCTGATAGCACTCACTTCAGCGTGCGCCGTCGGGTCACAGTTCGCCGTCACCCTATTTACACCCGTTGCCACCACCTTACCGTCCTTCACAATTACGGCGCCAAACGGGCCACCCCCACGCTTCACATTCTCAATAGAAAGTTCTATAGCTTTCCGCATGAAATCTTCTTTCATAACCGCTCAGTTCTGTTTTCCCAACAAACATATATAAAAAAGACGAATTTGCGAAACTTTCTTCCCAAACTTTCGAGCACAGCACACGGCAGGGAAACCAAGTCCGTAAGTAAAAACACTCCCAATCCATGTTATCACAAACCACTCCGCCAATCACATATAACGGTTTGCGGCTCTAGTTTAACAATACGTTGTAAAGTGGCACGTAAATTGCATGTACATCCTTAAAAAGGAGTTCATCATGACA
>CANQSM010000071.1 GCA_947626525.1 uncultured Phocaeicola sp.
AATTCACATATAAAGATACAAAATACATCTCGGATTACCAACTTTTTAGACAACTTTCTTATCCCGAACTGACGTAAAAGATGGAAAGAAGGCTTATAAAGAAGATAAAAGAAAGGGTAAATTCAATAAAAAATAATTAGACAACTTATATGGCCACTTCTAAAGGGTACACAATATTGAAGAGTAAGACTGAGCAGATTGTGGAATCTGTGAATACCTCAAGATTTCTTTCACATAAGAAAGAATCCACTCTTTCTTACGCGTATCTTGCAATAATTATATGGATACAATCCTTTCAAATGGATTGGTTCGTAAAACGCTTCAACTGTTCGCCGACAAATATTGCAAAGAGCAGATTCAGAATATAAAGTCCACAGGACAATTAGTTTACCAAGCGAATTATCCCAATTTTTATGATATTCTTCAAAGTTGCTATAAATCTTTAAGCGTTAAGGGCATTCCTGAGGTATATATAACTAACCAACTCAAAGGTATAAATGCTTTAAGCGTAGGAACTGATAGTGCTCCCATCATTCTCATTAGTCGTAAATCTGTGATAAGTCTTTCCAACGGCGAATTGAAATTTATGATAGGACACGAATTGGGGCATATTCTTCAGAAAAATCTGATGTGCCATACGATTAAAGGATTATTAGACAATCTAAATAGTAAATCGGAGATTCTTGGTCCTATCGTATCTGACTTGATAGATGTTCCCCTCAACCAATGGTATAGATGCGCTGAATATACAGCAGATAGAGCTGGTTTGATTTGCAGTAAAAGTATATCATACATTAAATCACTATTTTCAAGATTGTGTAATACGACCATCAAAGAGACAAATCAAATCACAAGATATTTTGAATTGAGTAATATACACCCGATGTATAATAATAGAATCAACCAGTTGGAACAATTCATATTGCAACAACAATAATATAAATGTTGTATGATAAGGAATAAGAAAATACTTAGAGGTTTGGATCACTCACAATATGAGCATCCATTCGACCAAAAGGCTTTGAGTGCACTACAAAGTACCCCAGGAGTTGCCCTCGTTGGTAACTTTATTACAAAGCATACCATTGAGAAGATTTATACAGTACAGTATACTGGAAGTAACCTGAAAGTTACAAGTGAGAACCACCCGAAAATTTACGAGTATTTACAGTATGCTTGTCAGATCTTGGATTTATCTAAAGTTCCAGAGTTGTATATCGAATGGGGTTATAGCATAAATGCATTTACCGTTGGTTCAGAAAATCCTATTATCGTATTAAACTCAGGTCTTATTGATTTGTGTGACGACGATGAAATAATGTTTATTATCGGTCATGAATGTGGTCATATTAAGAGTAACCACATGCTCTACCATATGATGGCACAGGTAATTAATATTTGCATTGATTCAATTCCGTTTGGTAGTATAGCAGCCGCACCTCTGCAATATGCATTATACTATTGGGATAGAATGTCAGAGTTTACTGCAGACCGAGCAGGATTGCTCTGTTGCCAAAATAAAGATGCAGCCATCCGAGCATTTATGAAGATGGCTGGTATGCCAATTAAGGAATTCAATAATATGAATTACCCGACATTTATTCAACAAGCAACAGAGTTCAAACAGTTGGATTATGATACTATGAGTAAAATCATCAAATTTTTTTCTATCGCAGATAATTCTCACCCTTGGACTGTAATGAGGGCTGCCGAGTTATTGAATTGGATTCAGAGCGGAAGATATGATTCTTTATACCTATTATGAAGAAAAAGCAAAATCAAAACCTTTGATTTCAGTAAAATCTTAAGAAAGTTTAAACGTTAACGATACTAATTATGGCAAATAGAATAGAATTCCTTCGCAATATATTAGAATTGTTCAGAAGTCGCTTGTTGCTGCTGCGATAGGTATTAGCGGCATATGTAACATTTATTTCACTTACAGTTTTGTGGCAACTCTCATCGTATTGTTTGAGAAACCTAAGTATAATGATGATATTATATCTTTTTTCATAAATCATCTCAAAAAACTACCCAATTCATCAGAAGTAAGAGAAATAGTAAAGATTTACCAATCCTAAATATGCTAATTTATTATAAACAACAAAAAGAAAATAATGGAAATAATAGAAGATATTCTTGATAAGAGATTAGGTCGAGGCGTTTACGAAGGTCAAGGACGCTTACAACAGATAGAGTGCAAGTTGAAAGCCATGCGCAGGGTACAGGAAAAGATGGAGCAGTTTGAAGCCTTGGTGGAGACAATTAGAAAGGAGATGGAACAAGAAACAGGAGATTACTACCGCTTGCTGCAATCTGATCCAGAGTCGTTGGTGCGCTTCAGCGATGTGTCGTGTGATAAGGCTAAGGAAAGTGTACAGTTAGTCATTGATGAGCTGGAGAAACTGAGCCTCCGTTTCAGCAGGGAAGCCTTGCGGGTTGCTTTCATCGGACGGGAACGACAGGGAAAGAGCACCTTTCTGAAAACCATCTCAGGTTTGACCGACAAGGTGATTCCAGCTTATAGTGGTGATAGCTGCACTGGGGCAGTGTCTGTCATCCATAACTCGGCGGGGCCATTGAGGGTAGTCGTGAATTATTATTCGGTACCTGAATTCCTGCAGATTGTTTCCGACAAGTTGAAACGTTTTTTCCCCTCCCGGATGTTTGCGCTGAGAAGGCCTCAGGACATTGTTGGCCTGCAGTTGCCCGAAACCTTGGAGGATGCCACCAATGGCTCCCTAATAGCTGAATATGAAAAGTTTAAGGACGCTTACATCGACCACTATGGGGAGTATGAGGATCTCATTGGGGCTGGTGTAAGGACATATACGAATGAGGACGTGATTGCACAGCACGTGGCTCAGTATGAGGAGTTTTCCACGGAAGTTTCCAGATCGGTCAGGGAGGTGAAAACCGACGGGCGTGTGGTCTACCGGGTGAACTATTACAAGTATGTGGTCGTGAAGGACGTGGATATATACAATCACTTTGAAGTACCTGACATGGAAAAGATTGAGCTGGTGGACACCATCGGCATTGGAAGCGCGGCAGACTCGGTCTCTATCAAGGAGGAGATGTACCGAGTGCTTCTGGAAGATTGCGATGCGGCTATTGACCTTTTCCGTCCCGAAAGCATTCCTAATTATCCGCTGGAACAAACCGACCTCCTAGACGAAATCTCCAAGCGGCTTACTGGACGCATGCCGTCCAAATGGATTGTGTATGTCATCAATAAAGCAGTTCAGGGCCCATTCAAAAACGATACTAGTGTGGACAAATTGATGCCAAAAATTCGGAAGATTCTGGAAGGCTATCAAGAGGTGAATAGGCCCGTGGCATGGACACAAGATGTGGACGGTAGTAACCTAAAGGAAGTTTCCACCCTCTTGATTGAAAATTTACTGAAACTTTTGGCTGAGAACCTTGATGTACTTGACGGCATGTTGATGACACATGCGGGTGAGTTGTCCAAGGAGGCTTACAACGAATGCCTGACGATAGTGAAGGCCGCCAATGCCGTAACTTCAGCCGGTGTGGGGATGAATGCCGACCTACTATCCCTTTTCGATGAAAATCTGTTCAAGAAACTGCTAGAAGATGTCGGCTATGCGCTGAACCAACTGGACGACTTGGGCTATGCCAAGAACCGGGAAAAGCCCTGCAAGCAACTGGAGGATGAGTACAACAAGATCATCAGCGATCTGGACATGTTCATTCCCGAAGAGGAGGAATTACTGCGGAGGTTCATGACTGGAGCCGCTGTGACACCTACCCAACTATTTGAAGAGTATGTGGAACAGATGCGCAATGATGTGTTCTCGGCCTTTGAGCATGTCAACACCACTGTGCTCACACCTTTGCAAGAAAAAGTCAAGACCGATTTGATAAAGATTCTTTACAACCAAGGGCGGATGAAAAACTTGCCTGTCAGTGCGAAAGGCGATAGACCCACGGTGGAGTGGTTGCGGGAGATTGTGGATAATTATGTGGACGAAAGCATTTATCCCTCTCTACACAAAGCCCTAACGTTCATCTTGGACTATCAGATCAATATCGAGGGGCTGGTGGAATACAACGTGACCCGCGCGCTGTATCCAATAGATCGGACCCGCTGCGAATTCATACCTTATAATAACGATAACTTCTCCTATGAGTTCGAGAAAAAAGCATACAACGTATGGCAACAACTTTGCAACCGACTCCGACCGATCTCCCAAGGATTGAAGATATGGATTGGAGATTTCACGTTGATTCCCAGCCATTCGTTCTACAGTCGGATTCATAAGTTCCACATCAAGATGATGACCGATCAGGGAGGGGTGGAAGACTTCCGCCGCTTCTACCGCAAGAACATGGGGCTGATATGGAACGAGGAAATCTTGGCTTCCAGCAAAACGGAAAGAGCCTTTGGGGACTGGACCGATCGGGTGAAAGCCTTGCAGACAGAAGTGGTGAGTGAGAATTTTAAAATCAATTGATAAGAAGATGAACTCTATGGAGTTAGAAGGGCTGATAGGGATTGGAAGAAATTATTGACAAATAGTTAAAGTCAATAGAATGTAGACGACCAGCATACCCAAAGTATGGGCTTAACTACTCAATAATTGGTATAAACGAAAAAAATAAGTTGCTTATGGACATTTTAAATAAGTTGAAAGATACGATTAGCGAAAAAGTGGTTGCCGTGCCTGTCATTAAGGCTACGATGATGGGTCCGCGTGCTGTGGGCAAGACTTCAGTCATGGCTTCCATTTTCAGTGAGACCAGAGACAGTGTGGCCGGTTCCCGGCTGTATTTCAGACCTGCAGAGGAGTGCGCGGCGGAACTGCAAGGGAAACGTTTGAAACTGATGCAGATCTTCGGACAGAAAAAGGACTTGTGCGACGAGCCACAGACTGGTGCCATAGCGGCAAGCAACGTAGAGACAACATTCAATTTCGAGATGGGCTTTGTGGGACGGAAAAAGACGGTGGACATTGAGATCAAGGACTTTCCCGGTGAATTCTTGACTTCGCATCCTTCCAAGGTGTCCGAGTTCATTGCTGAGTCACACATTGTGATCATAGCCATCGACACGCCCTATCTGATGGAGGAAGACGGACTGTATAACGAGGAGAAGAATAATGTAAAGCAGGTCTCTAACTTCCTGACACATCATGCCGAATCCGTTCGAGACAAACTGATTCTGTTCGTCCCGCTTAAGAGTGAACGCTATTTCCACGATAACAGAATAGACGAGGTGAAACTGGCGGTGGAACAAGCTTACGCTGGACTGATCGATTTCTGCAAGACTTCCAACATCGCTTGTGTGGTGGCTCCCATCCAGACCTTGGGAGGAGTGGAGTTTGACAGTTTTGTGGAGAACCAGCGTGGCGGCATATCCAAGCTATCCAAATTCCGTTTTTGCAGTAATGAGTCGAAATACCTGCCGCTGTTTTGCGTGCAACCCATGTATTATCTCCTGACCTATGTGGCGAACTTCTATGCTTGGAACTTGGCCCATCCTAAGAATATTTGGGAGCGGATGAAGTCATCACTGGTTTCCGCACTCAAGAATAATGATGAGTTCTTCTTCGAAATCAAGAAGATGTCCAAGGATATCATGGTGGATAAAATGGGATATTCTGTGATTGTAACCAATACAATATTAAACCTAAAATAGAGTAGCGATATGTTGAAAGTTTTAATGATGGGTGGCCGTCGTTGCGGAAAGACTTCGGCACTAGCCAGTTTGTTCGACCAGATGATCCACGGTGCGACCAATAAATATCTGACGGTCTGTGACGACACGACGGTGGAGACTAAAGTGGATCCTATAACTCACGAGATAGAAAATAAAGACTCTTTATCTAACAAGAAATTAGAATTGCTGCATTTCATAGAAAAAGGAGGTTGTGACACTTTTCTGGTGGATGCTGCTGGCCCGAATAGAAATTTCTGGGATTATAAGTTGCGAATCCAGATTCCGGGGACTAGCAAAAGTGCGACATTGCAGTTTCGGGATTCTGCTGGGGAATTTTTTGATGCGGGAGGAATGCATCATAATGAGGTGGTTGATTTTATAAAGAATTGTGATGTGTTTGTGGTGGCGGTGGACACGCCCTATCTCATGGCGGGAAGCCAAGCGGAAAATGAAGCTGCCAATATTGTGAACTCCATCCAGACGTTCCTCACCCAGATAGACAATGACGAAGGGCGTAAGGAGAAACAAGTGATTTTTGTGCCTATCAAATGTGAGAAATGGATTCAGGAGGGGAAAATAGATGAGGTGGTGCAGAAGGTTGAGAAAACGTATGATGCTACCATCAGGCATTTGAAGGCTACAAAAAAGACAGAAATCAGCATCATCCCCATCCAGACAGCAGGCGATATTATATTTTCCGAATTACGCAAGGCTTATATCTTGTATAACAAACAGACTAAGAAGAAGATAAAATGTGCAAAGGAATCAGAGCGGATGGTTATTCTGAACAACGGAGAACATCACAAAATAGGACCTTCAGAAGTGGTGAATGAAGACATGGAGAGTACATTCGTTTATCTGGATTTAAAGGGGAATGAGCACCCATCCATCCTAAGACCTGTGGCTTGGTATCATTTGCCTATTGGTCGGAAAGCCCAATACACCCCTTACAATTGCGAGCAACTTCCTCTCCATATCATTCGTTTTATGTTTTACAAGATGCAAAAACATGCGCCGGGAGGCATTTGGGGTAAGTTGGGAAGTCTTATTTTTGGCACCATCACCAAGGAAGACTTACAAGAGGCACTGACTGGACTTTCCAGAGCGGGATTGATTAAAGACGATAAAGAAGGGATTAAGACGCTGGAAAGGTGCTTTTGACAGTCTGTCTCTGAAGGAAGTTTGTAGCTTGTTTAACAATTTAGGTAGGAAATAGTTATGTTAAGTTATTATTCATATTATTCAGTAGGCGGATACAAGGACATGTTTCTTGGAAACGCCGGGATGAAGGAGAAAGATGTGTTCTTTCTGCCTTTGTTGGCTGTGTGGAAAAAACGGGCGGAGTCCAATCACGACGATGTTCTGATGGAGAAAGTGCAGAAGTTGTCAGTTCTGCCTTCTATCCGGTTGTTGAACCAGAGCGAATCATACGGATTGCCTGCGGAAGCGGACAGAGTATTCTCGCATGGAGGCTATAAGGTGATGTATGTGGCCTACAAGTCGGGTGAAACCCTGCTGGCCATCCGTGATATCGAAGGGGAAGAAAAAGATGAGGCCGGTAGAGCCATCCCTTTCCTGGTTGCTTTAGCTGGAACTACACCCGATGATCGGCGGATGTTGGGCAAGCTGGCCGCTTACATGGCCACTTATATGGCAACGACGGAGCGAGTGTTTTCAGGTTTGTTTGAATACGATCCAGAAAAGAACGGGCTTTGCTTTCATTTGGGAGCGTTGAATGATTGGGTAAGGAAGACGGCCGAATCCTCCTCATCAGTCATCCTGACCCTACATAGCGAGCATAAAATCGATATAGAACAGGACAACGCCGCTTGGATTATCGTTCCGAACGGGCTGGATTTGAAATTAGCCATGGAGGAGCAAGGTTTGCAGACGATGAAAGTGACGGGCATTTCTCTGGAAGAGATTCTCCCTCTGGACGATTCCAGACGTATGCAAGTTTTGGTCAAATCCATATTGACCTACAGACAAGGGAAAAACATGAAGAAAGGTAAATTGTGGGGCAGTTTTTCTTTAGGACTCTTATTCGGATTCATTGCGGGCTTCATTTGTGGCTGGCAGACCAAGTAGCATATGGGTAAGGAGATAAAAGTGTTGATGATGGGTGGACAGCGGGTCGGAAAAAGCTCGGCACTGGCAGCCATCATGGATTCCTTTGTGACAGGAACAGTCAGCTGTCTGTTGACGGCCAAGGATACGACCGTATTGGTGAAAAAGGAGGGAGTGAAACAGGCTTCCATTGATTCCAAGTTGCGAGATGTCAAGCAACTTCTGCAGGAGCATGTAGGGAGAACGATTCTGGTGGATTCCGGCAAGACATACATTCAATGGGACTATAGGCTGGAGTTATCCATCCCCCAAAAAAGCGAGACCATGACGATTGTGTTCACGGATGTCAACGGGGAATATTTCGAAGGTGGAAAAAAGGAACAAGCAGGAATCATTGAACTGGTGAAATCATACGATGTGTTTATCGTGGCTATCGATACTCCCTTTATGATGGAAGCCAGGGCGAGGAAATTGGTGGATCCAGTGGTTAACAATAAGTATAACTGCATTGACTCAATCCATACTTTTCTGACCCAAATCGATGATAACGATGGAAACAATGCCAAGCTGGTGATATTCGCTCCCATCAAGTGTGAGAAGTGGGCCAAAGAGAATCAGCTGGACACCGTCACCCAATATGTGAAGGAGGATTATAAGACTACCTTAATCGCTCTGTCCAAATACAAACGAGTACAGGTGGAGATCATCCCCATTCAAACCATTGGAACAATCGTCTTTCAGGAACATAAAGAAGCCTACCGTTTTCGATGGACAAAACGCCAATGGCTTTTTTTCAAGAAGGAGTGTCAGGCTTCATGTGCAATTTTAGATAATGGGAGAGTCAGGCTGTCGGACGGCACAGAAATGGATCCTGCCATCGGTGAAATTCTGGACGACCCCTCCGTAGTGTTGATTCCGAACACCGATATCGTCCGTCCCAACTCGTGGTTTAAGGTGCTAACCAAAACGTACAAGCCTCACAATTGCGAACAGCTGGCGTTTCATATCCTTGATTTTATGCTTTCTAAGCTGATAGATTTACAAATACAACAAGAGGAAAATCACCGAAACCTGAACGCCTTTCTCAATTTTGTCACCATCGGTTTGTGGAAGTCGTTGAAAGATGTTTTCGGCGGGATCTCGCTTCAGCAGATGAGTGTCATTGTGGATAGAATGTATCAGCTTAATCTAATCAAGAAAAACGGTGAAGGGATTCTCATCCTGCATAAATGTAAATTTAAAAAAGTGCAAGTATGATACGTGTTTATGGATTTTATTCGTGCGGGGGATATAAGGATATGTATCTTGGAAACAGCGAACGTTGTGACCGTCCAACTTACTATTTGCCTTTGCTCCCTGTGATGAAAGAAAGAAGAAGACTCGAGGATTTGCCTAAGATCGAGCAGCAGGAGAAGCTGCAACAGATCAGACTTGTCACTCGCAGAAACAGCATGGGTTTCCCAGATGAATGTGACGTGATGTTTTCCCATGGAGGCTATGTAGCTATATACCGCATGTTATCTAACGGAAGCACGTGCCTAGCCATGCGGGATATACCGAGCCCGGAGGTGGATGAGGTAGGAAGAAATATACCATTTAATATCTTGCTAATTGCAACAGATCTCGAAAGTATTGCTAAACTGGACCAAATGGCGATGTCGGTCAAGAATCATTACGTAGAATGGAGAGATTTTGCCACTTCTTTGTTCACTTACGATCCGTATGTCAATGGCGTTAAGTTTGATTTGCCGACCTTGTTCGAACGGCTGGCAGAATTGCCGAAAGCGGATGAGATACAGATGGACCACTCACGAAACGCATTGGCGTATCTGATGCTGGCCGGAATTAATAATGTCGGGATTGCCATGCGTGAACAGAATCTACAGCCGGAAGACGTGCGTTGTATTGTGGATATGGATGGACAGATCTTGCAAGGACATTTCCCCCTTATAAACCGGAGGGGAGGCAGTGAGCCGGAATACGTGAATGAGGCGATACATGCGGAGGAGGTTAAAAAACCTGCGTTTGGGGAGAAGGCGACATTAACAGGGAACGTGGATGCTACAAGAGCTCAGGAAAAAAGGCAGAAATTGGAAGATACAGTACAGATAGTCATTCAGTTGCAGGTAAAGGTCGAGGCGTTGATTAACGAGGTAAAGGCATTGCGTGACGAAAGTATGCTGCGTATGGACAACTTGGCAAAGGCGTTGGCCGACTTGGCGAACAAGATTCCTCCGGGGGATGCCAAGCCGTCTTTGCTAGGCACCTTCTTGCCGGATAAATTTCTTCGACACAAAGAAGATTACCTTCTTATCGGTTTGATAATCATTATTTTAATGCTAATTTTTAAATGAATCAGATATGGAATTGAAGAAATTAGTGGACATCTCTCCGGAGGTATATGAACATTCTTTTGACAAGGCGGCTTTGAGCAAGTTAAGGTCGTTGCCCGGTTTTGACACGGTGATTAAGTTTATGTTGAACTGGTCTTATGTAAAATGGCATTTAGTGGACCTCCAAGGTAGCAACTTCCATGTGACGAGAGAGTCTTGCCCCGAATTGTACAGTTTGGTCAAGAATGTAGGAAGCACGCTAGATGTGGAAGAACTGCCAGAAATCTATACAGAATGGGGCTACGCCGTGAATGGATATACAACAGGCATCAAGGAAAACACGTTGATGGTACTTTATTCGGGGGCGGTGGATTTGTTGTCAGAGTCACAGTTGCGCTTTGTGGTCGGGCATGAGATGGGGCATGTGAAGAGCGGTCATGTGTTGTATCATATGATGGCGGAAGTTTTTTCCACTATGATAGGGTTTATTCCCTTGGGAGAGACATTGCTTGCTCCTATTCATTATGCTTTATTATATTGGAATCGCATGTCTGAATTTACAGCCGACCGTGCCGGGCTTTTAGCTTGCCAGGACAAGGATGAGGCAATCAAAGCCATTGTAAAGATGGCCGGAATGCCAATCAAGTATTTTGACAAGATAGATAATGCCGCTTTCCTAAAACAGGCAGAAGATTTTGAAAAGATATCGAGCGGCATTATGGATGCAGCCATCCGCACAATTTCCATCGCATCAAGCACTCATCCTTGGACGGTGTTCCGTGCCGGACAGTTGCTGAAATGGATAGAATCGGGCGAATATGACAAGGTGCTGACCGATTATGCCGGAGTGCCATGCTGCCATTGCCAGAACATAGTGGTTCGAAATGCAAAAATATGCAACGTATGTGGTTTACCTCCTTTTGATTGATGCATGATGAGAAGAAAAACGATTGGAAATTTGGATGTGGCCTCGGTCTTGCATGAGGATGATGTTTACATAATTCGGAGCATAACCACCCAAAACGGTAAAAACCTTATAAGACTGCGTGTGCACTCGAAGCCCGTACTATGCGACATTCCTCGCGAACTATGTAACTAGGGCAAAGAGGGCAATAATGAGACTAGACTAGTAAGAGACTTGCGGGTGGAAGTATATGGAGATGATATTCGTCTTATGCAACGAAAACTCAATTGTTTGGGTTGGAAAAAATTCATCATGTTGTTGAAATTTTAATCTCGTTTGTCCAAGTGAGTAAACATAAGAAGAAGTACGACTGTTAGCATGTGTTAGTGGCATGTAACTTAGTGGCCACTAACACAAGTTTTATATGCTTACACGAGAACAGATCGAAGAGATGATAGCAGCAGAATAAATGTACCCCCTGTATCACATTCAAATGTACCGGGTATATCAGAAACAAATGTACCGCCTGTCGATGTTTAACCAGTGATAGCAGAGGTACGGCAGGGTGCGGATTTCAGTGAAGACCACCCTAGCATTTCGGCGATAACCACCCACTTGTATTAACGTTTCAAACCTGGTGTGGATATGTTTGCGATGAGCGATGATAAGAGAGAGTATATATTGGAAATAACCGTGCCATACGACAAGAGCCATCAGTTATTCAGAATTATTGCGTTCGAGGATGAGTTGATGGTGGATGAAAACCCCTAACCCGACCTGAAATAATCACGCAGCACAACAAACAAAAAAAAGTATTCTAAACGCATGTGAAGAGATTGATAGATTTTAGACGATGGAACACTCTATATTGTAAAACGACAAAAACAAATAAGTTATGTTAACGATCCTTTGTATTATGGTAAGCATCCGGTAAAGCACGTCTTTCCAGGCCGTCCATAAAACAGGATATGAGAATATCAAAGTTAGATTACGATACCTTATGGAATGGCATTTGCACTTGGAACCGAAAAATGAGACACGTTGCAACCCATAAATATATTGGATGCGAAACGGCTGCCGATTATAGAGTGGTTGGACGAGACGGTTTCCGTTTCCGGGATGGTTCAGAAAATATCAAAGCACATCACGTTAGACATAAAAAGCGTGTAAACATTCTGATTGACAAGTGGTTTCCTGAGTACACTAAATACGAACTTATAGAAAGATAGTCTACCATGAAAAACGGATATAGAACCTTGTATAAGACGACAATGTGGAATGGCGAATTGTTTTGTGTAGTGCTTGCCATTGTGGATGAAGAACGACTTTTCATCAGACGCATTGATTTTCAAGAATGGGAAATGAACAGGCGCGATGGCACTGTGGAATGCACATACGTGTTTGACAAGGAGAACACATCAAAACTATGTGGATTGCTACATGCCCAAACAACAGCCGACTTGTTCAAGCTGTTGAAATCAAAGTTCGGCTTTCGCACTAAAGACTATATTTTTTTACAAAATATGGAGGACTATTGTATGGCCAACAATATTGTCTATCATTCTTCCGTTTGGTATTAGAATTTCGTAAGCATCGAAAATGAATAATCATGACGAAGTCAAGTAGGTTTTCAAAATGGCTGCTGGCGGCAGACCTTACAATATGTAGCGTATGGCTATTTGTTGTAGGATATCTATTCTATGACCCCTATCTGATGATCTTTCCGATGCTGCGTATCTGGCTGAGTTTTCTTACCTACAGTCGCAGCCGGTTGGCGTGGTGCCCGATGGGGCTTCTCTCTGTTGTCAGTGTGTTTCTCCTTAAACAATATGCGCCCATATACGAATTGTGGATATCACCTTTGCTAAAAATTGCTCGCTGCATTCTGTCGCTGTTTGGAGCCAGTCGGGAGCTTGTAACGGATTTTATGCTCCGGCAATTTGGACAAGGAACGTTCGATTCAAGAGGGAGTCAGATCTTGCTATGGTGCATCGGCTTCGCGTGGCTGGTTGGAGTTCCGTTGGCGATGTATTTATATCGCGTTGCACACAACCGGCTTGTGCCATCGTCATTGAGCCGGAAACAAGGCGGGTGGTTGTTTGCATATATGTTGATCGCCATCACATTGTTCGGCACGCAGTTCTTTGATGCGCTCCAGCTGCCTGAATCTATTGCCGCCATTATATTGGTGCTGCTCATTCCCGTTTTGTTCCGATGCAAGTCCCCTCTGCTGACGGAGGCGCAAAGAACCTATCTGTTGACGATGGCACTGCTCGCGTTAGGGTTCGTCTTTAGTATCGGTATGGAGGATAAATCCATTATCACGACCTTAACAGTACCGGTGGCCATTTATGCGTTGATCAACCACTACGTCGGGCGCAAAACGCCGCGTTGGGAGTATGCCCTGATGGCTGTTGCTATGTTGTGCTTCTGGCAGGCACAAAAAACCGTTGCCGGAACACGGATTGCTTTGTCCGTTATTTCGATTATTGTTGTGGCATTTGCGGCGATACGCTTCATGCACGCAACCAGATTGTATGTGGCCGGGGTGATATTGTTTATGGCGATAGCTATCATTGTCCCGGTTATGTGTATCGGTTACAATCCGTATACTGTGCTGACAGCTGGGCGGTCGCGCCCCTGCACGGATTATACCGCATCGCCAGCCGGATTGTTGTATGTTAAGAGCAAAGATGGCTATGGTATTCGAGATCGATACGGAATAATCTTGCCGGCGGAGTACGATGACATTAAAATCATGCTGCCCTACTGCCCTTATTTTATGGTACGGAAATCGGACCGGTGGAGAATATATGATATTGAACGTCATGAATTTATCACAGATAAATCATACGATGAGATTATTCAGAGCGGCGTGGATATGTTTGTGATGGGAGATGATAAGAGAGAGTATATATTGGAAATTACCGTGCCATACGACAAGAACCATCAGTCATTCAGAATTATTGCGTTCGAGGATGAGTTGATGGTGGATGAAAATCCCTAACCTGGCACTGAAATAATCAAATCACGCAGCACAACAAACAAAAAAGTATTCTAAACGCATGTGAAAATTGATAGATTTTAGACGACGGAACACTCTATATTGTAAAACGACAAAAACAAATAAGTTATGTTAACGATCCTTTGTATTATGATTCTTGCCTATACGATGTTAGGGAAACGTATAGAGCCGTTGCTCGAAAAAGTGAAAAACATTGACTGGCGTCGTAAGATCGACGATCTGAAAGACACAGTACGAGATTATTCGTTGCGCGTTGGAAGGATAGCCGCCAAACCGCTTTTGCAGCTCTGGTATGTGCTGAACGATGCCGAAACTACGACATCCGAGAAGGTATTGATTTATGGTGCGATTGCCTATATTGTAATGCCTGTGAGCATTATTCCGCGCCGGCTGTATGGTCTGCTCGGCATTATGGACGAGGGTGCCGCCCTGATATACGTCTACAAGAAAATTAAAAGCAAAATTACGCCTGAGATTAATGACAAAGTCGAAGATACCCTTGACCGTTGGTTCCCGGATCCGAAGTATGGTCGCGTTATAATTTTAGAATAACATTATAATCATTCACAACTGCAATATGACACTGGAAGAAAAACAAAAAGTTTGTATAGCCGAATCTGCCCGGGAAATGGTTCGGAAAGTTCGTGAGTTCGTTCGTGAACATACAGATTTGGACCCACATCCGAAAAAATATAGTTTCTATGCAGACCCCCATCCGGACCCTAAACTGTTTTATGATCGACGCTATGCGTTTGGCCTTGAAATAGGGTACAGAGGTCTTGCACCATCAAGAATCTATCTGGATGTTAATGTTTTGTCTTCCCGATCGGTCTATAAAGTAACAAGATGTCTTGTTAGCGGCAACTACACAGATTTAAGCAATACCGTTGAAGATCCTAACCTCGCTCAAAGAATTGAGGACGTCATACCTTCCATGATAGATCATCTTGAATCTGATGATTAATGTGACTGCGGTTATTTCACTGATATGCAAACGATGCTCAGGAGTTCTCTATACTAACAAAACAGAAAAAACAAAATAACTATGAAACAACAACTGACTCAAATCGTAGAATCGATTTGCGACCTCATTCGGGCGCTGTGGGCCCTGCTGATTGACGTTGTACAGAAAATTTTCAATGCCTGCCGATGGCGCAACATGTCCGTTTTTGGCAGGATTCTTTTTTCGGTCCTCATCCTGACAGCCATCTGCTTTGTTGGCGCATTTGTGTACAAGGAGCTTTACGAAGACAATTTTGGCCGGGTGTCCTCCTATTTTGCGGACAACTATGAAAAGACGCTTTCCGAAAGCGTTGAAACACATTGTTTCCATACACGCAAACAAGGTGTCTACATGACGCGGGTTTATAATACGGTGACTAAAAAATATACTACGCCTCGGCTGGATTGGATAGCTTACGCACGAGAAAACGACTCACTGACGGTATTCAGCTATAAAGGCAAACGCGGCTTCCTGAATGTGAACAACGGTCGCATCGTTATCGAAGGACAATACGACAATGCGTGGGTATTCTCAGAAGGATTGGCTGCGGTCGTCAAGAATGGGAAAATCGGATTTATAAACGCCCGGAACGAGGTTGTACTTCCGTTCCAATACGACTACTCCAATCGCAACGGCAAGGCCATAGACTATCTGTTCCGCGACGGTTACTGCACGATGACCGACAGCCGCGGTGCCTGCGGGTTGATTGACAAAGCGGGAAATTGGGTTATCGAACCGCAGTACGATTGTATCTGGACTCCGCACGGAGCTGGTTATCGCATTGTCAAGGACGGTGACAAATACGGTTTGCTCAACCCCGAATTTCAGTTTGCCTATCCTGTGGAGTATGACTATATTGAGTTTGCCGCTGAAAACGCCGGCGTGTTATTGTCGCAGAACGGGCGCAAATGGCAGGTCGATTTTGACGATACGATTACCCGCCCATTTATTGTGGATCTTACGTATTGGATGTATGTCCCCGGAACATATGACGAAGAGGGGAAGTCGACAGAACTATCTGACTATCTCGAATACCGAATAAATGACCGTGTCGGCGTTCTGCGCCGCAAAACCGGTGAGATTGTCATTCCGGCGATTTACGAAACGATCAACATGCTGTCCGGGTCCCTGTTTGAGGCTCAACTGCGCGAGGAAGGCGACTGGATCCTGATAGACGGCAACGGGAAAATGGTAGAAAATTAAATTTCTATACCGGCTATTGGGGAGATCGAAATATCGACATGCTGAAAGCGATCAAAAAGAATATGAATACTGCCTTGAAATATGATTTGGAACGCTTTATTAAAGCGCAAGACAATAAGCGTGTGGGAAGCTATACGCAAATTCTTGAACTTATTAGGAACGGGGAAAAAGTCGAAAAAGGACTATGGCACATTTTCCCGCGATATCCGATGGAAGACTCTCGCCAATCCGGATTCTTCGGTTTTGAAGATTTTGATGAAGCAACCCTGTTTTATGCTCACCCTGTTTTAAGATGCCGTTTGCGAGAAATATCTCAGGAGCTTCTTAGCAATAAAGCGAAACCTATTTCTGCTATTTTTGAGAATAATGATGTTGCAGGCATTCATGCTTGTATGACATTATTTGACAAAATATCACCGAATGATATCTTCGCAGAAGTGTTGGATGTATTTTTTGCTAGTAAGAAGTGTGAAAACACACTATCTCTGATTTCGGCCGATACACGTACACTAGCATTTGAACTTCAAATAGAAACGACCGATGTTGACAAAATTGATAATATAGTGAAAGAAAATTTCCGAGAATTCGGGGATACAATAGTCTGCCAATCTGATTATCAGAATATCAAACAACGTTCAACATCATTAAAAGCGATAGTGTATAAGGCTAATATTATGAATGAAGATTTGTTGCATGCTGTAAAACAAGCCCTTGCAACGCACATCGGGAAATCCGTGAAATACAGCCTTTTAGTATCCGTCATATACGGAGAGAAGAATGAGAATGAACGTGTCCGATGCTCTTTCAGAATCTATTCCGGATTGAACACAATATTTAAAAATTTTATCAAAGACTACTTTTGTCCCGATTGGCGTGTCTCGAATGATAAATCCGGTATAGTCTTTACTTTTGTTATTGCTGACCTAAGATAAACACCGGATGAGATTATTACAGACATTAGAATTAGAATTAAGTTATCGCAAGAAACCAAAACGAAATACCGCAAGAAACTAAAACATAACACCGCAAAAAGCCAAAATGCAGTTTGTAAATACACTTAAAATCACTATCTTTACAGACGAAAACCAATAATAAAGAATATGGCATACTTACCTCGAATTGCAGATGGTATATTAAAGGAGTATCTGGAAGCATTTGGCGCGGTCCTTATTGAAGGACCTAAATGGTGTGGTAAAACGACTACTGCCGAACAACAAGCCAACAGTGAACTGAAACTCCAAAACCCGGACACGCGCGACGGCTATCTTGCCACTGCCGCCACTCGCCCCTCTCTTCTTTTGGATGGAGCGACTCCACGCCTGATTGACGAATGGCAGGATGCACCTACTTTATGGGATGCAGTAAGGACAGCCGTGGACGAGCGTCAGAAAGTCGGACAATTCATACTTACCGGGTCAAATTCCGTAGATAAATCAAAAATACGTCATACCGGAACAGGCCGCATAGCACGGATGCGGATGTTTCCCATGAGTTTGTGGGAATCCGGTGAGTCAACAGGCGAGATATCTCTTACAGAACTTTTTAATAATCCGGACTTGGTTATTGATGGTAAAACATCAAAACTTGATATAAAGCAGCTTATATTCGCTTCATGCAGGGGCGGATGGCCTGCATCGTTATTGGGAACTACTTCTCGAGCACAATTGTTGATCGCCAAAAATTATCTGCAAAGTGTTTGTTCAAGTGATATTTCTACGGTTGATGGTGTGGACCGGAATGAAAAGCTTGCACGTGAAATATTACGCACATATGCCCGTAATATTTCCACGCTTGCCAAAAAGAGCAAAATGATTCAGGATGTGGCTTTGACGACCGAGAGTTGCACGGAGCCTACATTTGACAGTTATGTGTCCGCATTGGAAAAACTGTTTGTTATCCAGGATATTGATTCTTGGTCGCCTGCCGTCCGTTCTGCAACAGCAATAAGAAGAGGGAAAAAAAGAGGTTTTACAGATCCATCTATTGCCGTAGCTGCACTTGGATTATCGCCCGAACTTTTGCAGATGGATTTAAAGACTTATGGATTTATTTTTGAATGTATGGCCATGAGGGATTTGCGGGCATATTCCCAATCATCATACGGATCGATTTCGTATTATCATGACAGGTATGATCTTGAAGCGGATGCTGTTCTTCATCTTGATGACGGACGTTATGCGCTCATTGAGTTCAAACTTGGAGGGGCTGAAATTGATATGGGAGCAAAACATCTTCTGGAAATTAGGGAACTTGTAAGAAAAAAGAATGAGAAGGAAACTCAGATAAAGATGAGAGAGCCAGACTTGTTGTTGATTATCACCGGTGGCCCAATCGCATATACGCGTCCTGACGGCGTAAAAATAATTCCGTTGGCTTGTCTTAAAAATTGATTTGAACCGACTACCGGATATCTACATTTCCTCCAGCGCATATTGGACCGCCATATTCAATATCCGGTTAAATTCGCAGGTCAGGGAG